>NZ_JASJXN010000008.1:0-140547 GCF_035018705.1 Undibacterium sp. RTI2.2
GGTCATCGTCAGGCTTTTATTCCGCAAAGCCCTTAACTCCATCCGAGTTAAGGGCTTTTGCCTTTTTAGAATTTTGCTTTAATTCATGAGTAGCCAGTGCGTACAGATAGAAATGACAGACGTTCCCAGTAAATAGTGGAAATTATGTGAAAAATATCTGGACAGTGGGATAGTAGAAGCAGTATAATCTTGCTTCTGTAGTCGTGGTGACAAACGATGAAGATTATCTGAATTAAGCAGATCGGGTGCTTAGCTCAGTTGGTAGAGCGGCGCCCTTACAAGGCGTAGGTCGGGAGTTCGAGCCTCTCAGCACCCACCATCAGATAAGCTTGTAGTACAAAGGTTAAGTAGTTTCGGAGTGGTAGTTCAGTTGGTTAGAATACCGGCCTGTCACGCCGGGGGTCGCGGGTTCGAGCCCCGTCCGCTCCGCCAGAACAAAAAAAGACGAGCAAATTGCTCGTCTTTTTTTATGGCCGTATTTCTATTTCTGGTGAATGCTTCTCGTAAATGGTTTCTATTTACCTGCACAAATACATCAGAATAAAAATATCATATCCAAACTATGTTTAGCGCACCAATATCTCCGAGTTATGGCTGATCGAGTCAATTTCATAACTAGTGAAATAATGGTGTGCTACTAGCACTAACTTTAATCTTAAGCTGCTATCGCAGTAGAAATTTCCCCGCCAAGCGCGAATACCAAATCGTCCAGCATGCTAGCCAATTCGGCACTCATTAGCATGAAGTCGGCATCAAAACGCTCCTCATCATTGCTGGTACGTTTATCGGTATCTTCATCCAGAATATCCAGCGGTTTAATACGTTTAATCGCCAGTGTTTCTGTCAGTACAAATGAGATCCGGTCGTTCCAGGTCAATGCTAGCTTAGTGCATTGTTTACCCGCCGCAATATGCCGCTGTACATCATCTGCATCCAGAGTATGGCGAACATAACGGACGGTCGCCTTATCTTCGGTATGCGCTCTTAATTCTGTGTCCTGATCTATGGTGAAACCTTTTGGCGCTTCATTGCCGACTAGCCAATCTGTCATCGCGGCCGTAGGCGACATTGTTACACGCAAACTCTCTAACGGTAATTTGCTGGTGCATTTCAGTAGAAGTTTAATTACTTCGTCTGCCTTGTTTGGGCTAGATGAATCAATCACCAGCCAGCCGTGGTCAGGATCAATCCATACCCAGCTTGTGCGCTTGATACCGAAGGCGCGTGGTAACAATTCTTCTGTTACACGCTCCTTTAAATCTTTCATTGCCTTGCGGCCTGGCGCAAATCCTTGCTGCTCTTCCAGTTCAATAGCGCGTGCTTTCGTCACTTGATTGATCACCGTGGAAGGTAATAATTTCTTTTCCGTCGCAAGCAGTAAGAACAATTGGCTACCCACGCTATGGACTAAAAGATCATTGTCGCGCGGAGATGCCCAACCTTCGCTTTGCATGTCGCCTGAAGCGCATTGCGAAAATGCTTGTTTTGCAAGTTGCGCATTCAGTTCCTCTACATCTATTTGCAAAGGACTAGGAAGACGAAAAATCTGTAAGTTCTTAAACCACATAAATAATCTCAGCTAGTAAAACAATCCATTTTACACGTTAGGTAAGGTGCATTCACACCATTCCCGAAGTGTTTCACGACATCTGGTGTTCGTTGGTCGCAAATGATTCGGCACGCAGAAGATGAAATGTCACCATGCAGCATCACTACATCACTGGGAGAAATAAAATGTTAAGTCAAATCATCACACATACGCCACTCTGGGTCTGGGCAATTCTGGGATTTTTAATTTATCGCGGTGTCATTGCCAGCAAGGACCGCGTCGTTAGCCTGAAGTCAATTTGCATTATTCCTATCGTGATGCTTGGCTTGTCGCTGCAAGGGATGCTGAGTAACTTTGGTATCAGGCCCCTTGCGCTAGTGAGCTGGGGCCTCAGCTATATTTTGGTCACCGCGTTGACCTGGAAATTATCCAAAAGCACCACAGTCAGCGTGATGCGGGCTGAATCAAAAGTTCATCTGACAGGAAGCTGGGTGCCCTTAGCATTGATGATGGCTATTTTCATGATCAAATATTGCGTGAATGTGATGTTGGCGATAGATACGCACTGGAAAACAGAATCTCTGTTTGTCATAATTTGTTGTGTACTGTTTGGCATCTTAAACGGTGTATTTATGGGAAAGATGCTGGCCATTGTTCAGCGTTATAAAGAAGAAAATGCTCCTACAGCCCAGCGATCAGCACAATCTCTGGCTTAAAAATAAGGTGGCGACCGTCAGGCTTGTAGTGCGCGATCTGACTGAAGCAACCGTCAGGCAAGAATGCAAATAACGTGCGGGAAATAATATACTACCCCAATATTTTTGAAAATATGCTTAAATGTCCAACGATTATATGGACGTTTAAATATACTGTAAGGAGTATATTTAAACGTCTTTTTCATGTTGCACTAATTATGTAGCTAGTTTCCAGTCCAAATCAGGTAAAGTCTTCTCAGGCAATCGACGATCAATCAGACGCCAATCAGGACTTACGCAAAACTGTCCTGACTAATCAGACCTCAATCAACGGGTATCTGCTAGCTCTTCACCAGCTCGTCCAACGCCAATACGGACTTTGAGTGTGCAAGACAGTATAATGTTTGCTGTCTCTTTACATACACACCTACCTATACCTCAGCCTTAACGCGAGGTGCGCGCACACTATGCTAGCTCAACAAAAACAAGAAATTTCCAAACTATTCCAACTCGCTGTTCAGCCTTTGTTGGTTGGCAGCGATTTAACGCCAAATATCGTATTGGAACGCCCGCGCGACGCTTCGCACGGCGACATCGCTTGCAATATCGCAATGCAAATTGCCAAACCGCTCAAAAAAAATCCACGTGAACTGGCGCAGGCCATTGTTGCCGCAATTATGGCGCAATCCAGTAGCTTGATCGCCGCTGCCGAAATCGCTGGTCCGGGCTTTATCAATATTCGTCTGACAGACGCCGCTAAGCAAGCCATCGCCAAAACGGTATTAGAGCAAACCGCAGATTTTGGTAAAAGTGACCAAGGCGCAGGTAAGAAAGTCATCATCGAATTTGTCTCTGCCAATCCAACCGGACCTTTGCATGTCGGTCATGGACGCCAAGGTGCGTTGGGCGACGCGATGTCCGCCTTATTTGAGGCACAAGGCTATGACGTCACGCGGGAGTTTTATTACAACGATGCCGGCGTACAAATTGCAAACCTCGCTTTGTCCGTGCAAGCACGCGCCAAAGGCTTCAAGCCGGGTGAAGCAGGTTGGCCAGAGTCAGCTTATAACGGCGATTATATTGCTGAGATCGCACTCGACTTTTTAGCGAAAAAGACGGTTTCTGCAAGCGATGGCGCACCTGTTACTGCCACTGGCAATGTCGACGATATCGATTCTATCCGCCAGTTCAGCGTGACCTATCTGCGTAACGAACAGGATATGGATTTGCTCGCATTTGGCGTGAAGTTTAATAACTACTACTTAGAAACCTCCCTATATAAAGATGGGAAAGTAGAAGCCGCAGTAGAAGCCCTAATCAAAGCTGGCAAAACTTACGAACTCGATGGCGCCTTATGGTTGCGCAGCACAGAATATGGCGACGACAAAGATCGCGTCATGAAGAAGTCTGACGGAACTTATACTTATTTTGTCCCTGACGTTGCATACCACATCGTCAAATGGCAACGTGGTTTCCAGAAGGCGATCAACATTATGGGTAGCGACCATCACGGCACCATTGCGCGCGTGCGCGGCGGTTTGCAAGCTGCCAATGTGAGCGTTCCGCTAGGCTATCCTGACTATGTGCTGCATAAAATGGTCACCGTCATGAAGGACGGTGCCGAGGTCAAAATCTCTAAGCGCGCAGGCTCCTATGTCACGGTGCGTGATCTGATTGATTGGTCTGGTAATGGCGATGTCGTTAAAGGTCGGGATGCAGTGCGCTTCTTCCTGATTTCGCGCAAGGCCGATACCGAATTCGTGTTCGATGTTGACGTCGCCTTAGCGAGTTCAGATGAAAATCCTGTGTATTACGTGCAATACGCCCATGCCCGGATTTGCTCCGTGCTGGCGCAATACAGCAGCGATGAAGATGTGCTGGCGAAGTTAAAAGACGTCGATTTGTCACCCCTTACTGCCGTACGGGAAGCCGCCTTGTTGGCAAAACTGGCAGAATATCCAGAAGCCTTGCAAAAAGCGCTGGACGAGTTGGGGCCGCATCAGATCGCTTTCTATTTGCGCGATCTGGCAGGCGAGCTGCATAGCTATTACAATGCCGAACGGATTTTGGTCGATGATGAAGCGACCAAAATGGCACGTCTGGCTTTGATGCTGGCAACCCGCCAGGTCTTGCGTAACGGACTCGCCTTGATTGGCGTATCGGCGCCGAATAAAATGTAGAGAGCTTCGGTGAATTATTTCAGCGACAGCGCATTTTTATCAATATCTATCAATATTGATCAATGCACTACGCTGAAATAATATTTGTCTATGTGGGAATTTAAGTCTGAACATAACTACCAATCTAAGTGTCAATATAAAGTCATTTAAGACCTATTAAATCGGAGACGCATGAAATCGCTTTCTTATCATCGCTATCAAACTATTAAAACCGTCCGTCAGCATGGCGGTACCTTGCTAGGACTGATCGTCGGTTTAGTCATCGGCTTGGCAATCGCCGTCGCCGTCGCATTATTGATTACCAAATCTTCCACGCCTTTTACCAACAAAGGCGCGAAAGCCGCAGATATACCAGTGACTCAAGTGCAAGATCCCAATAAGCCTATGTATGGGAATAAAGACGCGGTAAAAGAGGCGGCTAAGGATTTTGTAAAACCTGTGGATGCTCCTAAAGCCCCGGACGCTGTTGCCAATGTTAGTAATGTAGCGGCTACGCCTGGCAACGCTGTCGGAAACAAACTTCCAGATGCTAAAGTAGACAGCAAGCCAGCCGAGATCGCCAAGCCAGCCATCGCCACGCAAGACAAGGCCGAAGTTAAACCAGCCGATGCCACCAGAGCGGGCGATACTGTTGATGACAAATACGTCTACTATCTGCAAGCAGGTGCATTCCGTGATCAGGCCGACGCAGAGAGTGCCCGCGCCAAGCTGGCATTGATCGGTTTTGAGGCTCGTGTCAGCGAAAAGCCCTCGGATAATGGTACGCTGTATCGAGTTCGGATTGGTCCATTTAATCAGATCGAAACAATGAACCGAATGCGCGCAAAGTTGTCTGAAAACAGTGTGGATGTCGCAGTGGTCCGTACCGCTAAGTAGTTCTGAGTCAGTTGCAATAGCAAGACATATTCTTGAATAATATAAAGGAAAAGTGATGCGTTCAATCCGTCAAATGACACAAAAAATGTTGTTAGTAATTGGGTTTGGTCTGGGCTTAGGTTTTGTCGCTGCGACCGCTAGCGCAAGCCCCACAATGCCACAAAATGGTGTTGAATACACTGTATTAGATCGCCCGCAGCCGGCCGAAGGTGGGAAAAAAGTAGAAGTGATCGAATTCTTTGGCTACTTCTGCCCGCATTGCAATGCATTAGAGCCAGTGATCGCCGCATGGGTAAAAAAGCAAGGTGACAATATTGTTTTTAAACGTATCCATGTCAACTTTCACGACTTGGTCACGCAGCAAAAACTGTATTACACCTTAGAAGCCATGGGTAAAATAGAAGAATTCCATGCCAAGGCGTTTGCTGCACTCCACATTGAGCGTAACCGCTTGCAAAGCGATGCCGATATTATGGAATTTGTGACGAAATCGGGTCTGGATAAACAAAAATTTATGGACGTTTATAACTCGTTCGCAGTGCAAAGCAAAGTCAATCGCTCAGCACAGATGCAAGATGCTTACCGTATCGATAGCGTGCCAATGTTTGCAGTCGATGGTCGTTATATGACTGGCCCTGCAATGGCAGCAAAGGGTTTGGGACGTGTGACTGAAGATGCACAAAATGTCGCCGGTATTCAAGTTCTGGATTTCTTGTTTAATAAAGTCTTGAAGGACAAAAATGCACCTGCTGCGGCAGCACCGGCAGCAAGTAAAGTAACGCCAGCACCAGCGGCAAAAGACGCTGCAAAAAAGAAATAATTTCCCGATTTGGGTAGGTAATAATTTAAGGAAGTCCGTCAGTTAATGACGGACTTTTTTTATATGCAAACAGTATTTATCACAGGCGCATCTTCCGGTATCGGCGCAGCACTGGCGCGTAGTTTTGCGGAGCAAGGTGCGGTGCTTGGTTTGGTCGCACGCCGTCAGGACGTATTGGAACAATTACGACAAAGCTTGCCCAACGCAGACAAGCATCAAATTTACCCTTTAGATGTTACCGATCACGCTGCGCTGGCCAAGGCTGCTACGGATTTTATTCAGGCGGTCGGTCAAGTGAATGTCGTGGTTGCGAATGCGGGTATTTCTGTCGGAACTTTGACTGAGCATGCCGAAGATATTCCGGTCTTTGCTCGCGTCATAGAGACCAATCTAATTGCGACCGTCGCCACCTTTGCGCCGTTTATCGCGTCGATGCAAGGCTACGCCAAACAGCAAGATTGCCGTCTGGTCGGTATCGGCAGTGTCGCCGGCATACGCGGCTTGCCGGGGGCTGAAGCCTACAGCGCCTCCAAGGCGGCGGTGATCAGTTATTGCGAGTCGTTGCGCGTCGAGTTGCGCTCAAGCGGCATCAAAGTGGTGACCATTGCACCAGGTTATATTGATACCCCGATGACACGTGACAACCCTTATCCTATGCCATTTTTAATGCCGGTTGAGGCCTTTGCCAAGTCAGCCGTTGCTGCGATTGATCGTGGTGATTCTTACCGGATTATCCCCTGGCAAATGGGCGTAGTTGCCAAGCTAATGCGCGTGCTTCCTAATTGGCTTTATGATCGTGTTTTTGCCAAAGCACGCAGAAAACCGCGTGCAAATGAATCCTGATGACATCTTTGTAGAATTTGAATGAAATATACTCCTAATAAGTATATTTTAATTGTCCATAATATCATTGGGCATTAAGCAGTTTTTTGTGAAATAACGGGGGAGTATAGTAAATATGCCGCTAATTGATGCTACGGGTCAGGCCCATCTCCCCGCTGATGTCAATCCGCGCATCGTTAGTCTGGTGCCGTCAATTACCGAATTGCTGTGCGATCTGGGGCTGGCTCCCTGGCTGGTCGGTCGTACAGGTTTTTGTATTCATCCGGCAGATATTGTCAAAACCATCCCCAAAATCGGTGGCACTAAAGATGTCAATATCGAGAAAATCCGTCGCCTTGCGCCTACCCATCTCATCGTCAACATCGATGAAAACCAAAAGCCCACCGTTGATCAACTTGCCGCATTTATTCCACATATCGTCGTCACCCATCCCATCACACCGCGTGACAATCTTGCCCTGTATCGTTTGCTTGGCGATATTTTTCAGGTCGCACCAGCCGCTGAAAAACTCTGCGCCGAGTTTGAAAAAAACTACGCTCAGCTCCACACCAAGCCTGACACCAAGCCTGACACCAAGCCTGACACTGAGCACGACACTGAGCTAGCACCGCCGGCGCAAATCGCACTACCACAAACCATGCTGTATTGCATCTGGAAAGACCCGTGGATGACGGTGTCCAGCGATACTTATATTGCCAATATGTTGTCTCTGATCGGCTGGAAAACCTGGCAGCATCCACAGTCCACCGAGCGCTATCCCCGGTTTGAGTGGAGCGATCAAGTAGCCAGCGAGATTGACGGCGTTTTGCTCTCGACCGAACCCTATCGGTTTACAGAAATCCATGTTGACGCTTTAGAGCAGCAAATCGGCAAACCAGTTCAGCTGGTAGATGGCGAAATGCTGTCCTGGTACGGCAGCCGCGCGATTGCTGGGTTGGCATATTTAAGGTCGCTTTAACATGGCAAAGCGTTTCGCGCGCAGCTGAGTTTTATGTATAAATTGGTTTATAAGAGTGCTTCAGACATCTTATTTTTACATCCTGCAAACTCCATTTTTACTCAATTACCTCTATTTATCTATTTGCGTAAGAGCGATGTAAGTGCATGCCCGCACTCTCTTAAGGCGGAACTTGTCTTGCCCGAGAAAAGTGCCTCGTCATACAGATAAATAAAAATGAAAAGACAGCGCGCATTTTTTCTCGCCTGGTTCCCTTTTCGGGTAAATCTCAGATTCAAAATTGATGCATGAGTTAAATATACTCTAGGAGGGTATATTTTAGTTGTCCATATAATTATTGGTCAATAAGGTAATTTTAGACAAATTTAATGGGAGTATATAAATATCCGATTGTTTTGTAGGCTACAAAAATGGAATAAACAATGACATTGAGGATTTTTTTTACGGAGAATTTCGCCACGTATTTATTGGTTAAAGCATTTGTTTTTTGCTCCATGGTGAAGCATTTTTGATCGATATTCGATGTATACCATTAATACCACACTGCCAGCTGGCTTCCTTTTCCGCCTCCGCACTTCATGCTACCTTTGAGTCAGCTATACAACTTAAGCAATTCCTGCAAGATAAAGATGGCTTGAAGACGGCTAGGTTTGCCGGACACGCAACATTCCAGTGTCGATTTCAATTTTCAAGCTTTCTTTTTAAATTTAATCACTAGCTCAGCAAAAGCTACACTCAACCAGACTTTTAAATAAGGCCTTAAAACATGCACTCATATAACGGCAAACTAGCTTGCCTTGCGGCGGCGATTTCCTCCATTTTTGCAAGTTCCGCTTATGCTCAAACAACGACGGATGCCACAGCTGGTGCGGCAAAACGTACTGAGCAAATTGATACCGTCACAGTAACCGCCCAAAAGCGTAAAGAAGATGCCAGCAAAGTACCGCTGAGTATTTCAGTCATCCGCGGCGACGATATCGTCGGGCAACATATTACCGACATCGGCGACGTCACCCGGGCGATTCCTAACGTCTCTTTCTCTGGTGCCAGCGGTTCCGGCGCTGGTCTGAACAATATTGAAATCCGCGGCGTCAGCTCCGCCGCAGGTTCGGCCACCGTTGGCGTGTATATGGACGACGTGTCGATGACGACGCGCAATCTGTACAGCTTGGGTAGCGCCGAACCAAAACTGTTTGATCTGGATCGCATCGAAGTGTTACGTGGCCCGCAAGGTACTTTGTATGGTGCCAGCTCCATGGGTGGCACGCTGAAGTTCATCACCAATCAGCCTATCTTTAACGAGCGTGAGGCCAATTTGTATAGCGAAGTCTCCTCCACCAAAGGCGGCGGCACCAATTACACCGTCAACGGCGTATTCAATATGCCATTGATCAAAGATGAAATGGCATTGCGGATTGGCCTGCAAAAAGGGCGTAACAGCGGCTATGTCGATCAGGTTTCTCCTACCAATGGCAAAGTGGTCGCTTCCGGCATTAACTCGGAAGAAAGTTCCGTCGCCAGAATCGCTTTAAAGTGGTCGCCAACCAAGGAGTTGACGATTACGCCAGCGATCTTTTACCAAGAAGTAAAGACCGCCGACATCGATGCTTTCTACACGTCGTTGCCTGGCAATCAAACCAACAAAATCGTCAGAGAACCAGGTACCGACAAGTTGACTGTACCTAGCCTGACCATCAATTACGACATGGGTTTTGCTGATCTGGTATCGGTATCAAGCTTATTTCAACGTGACTTTGATCGCACTCAAGACGGCACCGTCGTCAACAGTAGCTATATCGGTGGCCTGATTAGCAGCTTGCCGAATGCACCTGCCGGACTGGGTGATACGGTTGCCGCATTACCTTCTGCCGTCTATCTGAATAATCAGGTTCGTCAGTTCTCGCAAGAGGTACGTTTGACTTCTAAACCATATGATCCGAAGGTTTCTCCCTTTACCTGGATTGGTGGTTTGTTTTATTCCAATTTAAAAACCAATGTGTTGGATAACGAGCCAGTGTTTGGCATCAACAAGGCGTTTGCTAATGCAGGCGTGAACCCCGCTGATCCTAACTTGTTAGGTTCTTCCTTCCCAGGTGACAACTCTTATTTCAGCGGACGTCATTACCGTACAGAGCAGACCGCCTTGTTTGGTGAGGTTAATTACTACTTTAGCCCAACGCTGCATGCTACCGTCGGTGCTCGCTATTTGCGGGCGACGGATTCCTTGTCGCGTGATGGTGACTTCTTCTTTGCCGGCGGACCTGCGCACTCGGATGCCAGTTCCAACTTCAAGGCAACTACCCCTAAATTTGCGATTACATGGCAAGTCGATCCTAATAATAATTTGTACGCCAGTGCCAGCCAGGGCTTCCGTTTGGGTGGACAAAACCGCGCAATTCCAGTCTCGGTTTGTGCCGCAGACTTTAAAAATCTGAACTTAACTTCGGCACCAACCTCATTTGATCCAGACAAATTATGGAGCTATGAAGTCGGTAGCAAATCGCGTTTGATGGGCAACCGTTTATCTGTTAATTTGGCCGCGTTTTACATTGACTGGAACAAGCTACAACAAGACGTGTCCTTGCCAGGTTGCGGTTTCGACTTTGAGACCAACGTCGGCAAAGCAAAAAGCTATGGCTTTGAATTTGAAGTTAAAGCCAAGCCAAGTTCCAACGTCCTGATCGGCTTCTCCGGCGGTTACACCGATGCCAAGTTGTCCAGCGACATTCCATCTATCGGTGCAGTCTCTGGCGATGCTATTCAAGGCGTACCTAAATACAATGCCAGCCTGACAGGTCAATACAACTTTGATCTTGCCAATGATACTTACGGCTTCGCTCGTGCAGCGGTACATTGGGTAGGCAGTAGCCACGGTAGTCTGGTACACACCGATCCTGACTATGATCGCCCTGCTTACAGCACCGTAGATGCCAGCGTTGGCGCAACTTGGGGTACGTGGGAGTTGTCCTTGTTTGCAAAAAATCTGCTGAACAACGACAAGGTAATTCAACGTCCTAATGTCCAGTTTGTCAGCGAAGGTTACCGCGTTCGTCCGTTGACTGTAGGCTTAAGCTTGTCTGCAAAAATGTAATTGATGACGAAATAAAAAAGGGAGCGAAAGCTCCCTTTTTTTTGCACCATTGCCAGATCAAACTTCGATTGCGGCTCAATATCAGACCTATTAAACCCAGATTTTCCATTAGACCGCTATCACTTCGCAGAAACGCAGACGGCGTGAGGTCTTCAGAGGGATAGCACCACCGCGATTTGAGTGGGAACGCTACAGCGACAATGGCACCTTTGGCGAACTGCCTGGCGTTGTTGCTCCTCCTAGCAAGATGCAGCTTGCGTCGTCGTCGCGTCTAGCCAGCCAGTCCTCCAAAGACACACTTGTCGCTGTTCCAATGGAAAATCTGGGTTAAAACGAACTATTAAAACCAAATTACATGAGCAAATTACAAAAACATCTTGCGTGGATTAATACTGTCTCAACGCAATAGCCCCGACACACCACGATAAAGCAGGAATACACCAAGCATAAAACCAGCTGCAATAATGATCCAGAAGCTGATCGGGCTGTTATCACGATCAATGATAGAGAACTTACCAATCACCCATCCGTTCTGAATACCAAATATCGACAAGCCTATGGGCAGCCAAGCGCCAAATAGTGCGCCGAGTGGCTCCCGCAAGGCGTGATATCTGGTGCTGTGTTCAATCCATAACATCAACATCATCATGCAGATAGCATACACCACGAATAGCTTAATTTGATTTTTAGGCATGAAGGGGAAATGTCGATTTTTGGAGCATGCAGCAACATTGCGAATAACGATAGCAATAGCTGTCGATACGATTAATCTTCCTGAGCAAAGTCGTAATCAAAATCGTAGGCATGTTTCCCATCGGCGATATTAATCATCAGCTTGCCGGTCAAGCCACGTAATTCCCCCGTACCAGAATCTGGTACCACGGTTACTAATAACTGTGGTGCGCCACGATTCATGATGCCGTTGTGCTGGAGCGCAAAACTGCCGCTGCGACCGTGCAACGATCCGGTGACATATTCTATGGCGACATACGCCGCCGATCCTTTTACCTCGGTACCGATACTCAGCATTTCGCCTTGGCTTGCGCCGACTAAATCGCCCTGAAACTGTTTATCAATTGAGCGCCTGCCCATCATCGCGACGGCCTCGCCGTGGTGTAATGTCAGTGCCGATAAAGTGACTTCAAATGTGCCCGTTGCTTTGGTGGTCATGATGTTCCCTGGTAGCTGATTTCTGTGCTCACGCAAAAATAGATTCAAAAATAGATTCAAAAATTGCTTCAAAAATTGATTCTTATATTGATTTGCTTGTTGGCTCTGATTTGAATTTTCAGAAGTCCACTTTACTCTTTGCTATGCTTAGTATCTTCCGTCGGTGCGACCAGCGGCAAATGCAAAATAAAGCATGCGCCCTGGCCATAATGACTTTCTACACTGATTTTGCCGCCCAGCAGCGAGGTCACGATGTTGTACACAATATTCAAACCAAGTCCGCTGCCGCCGCGCCCTAGTTTGGTGGTGAAAAAAGGGTCAAAGATGCGCGACAAATCCTCGTCCGGTATGCCAATACCATTATCTTGAAAGCGGATTTCCAGCGTCTCCTGGTCAAGTCGTTTTGCGGATAAATGCATGGTGCCGCTCTCTGGATTTGTAAATTGCTCAAAGCCATGCAAGATGGCGTTGTCGATCAGATTGCTGATGACTTGTTCCAGCGGACCCGGATAACTATCCATCTCGATATCGTCAGCAATATCCAACTGCATTTGTATGCCTGCTTGCTGGATTTTGATAATTACTGTTGCAAGGATATCTTGACTGATTTTTTTCAGATTAAAAGGCCGTCGCTTAGAACTCGCCTGATCTACTGCAACTTGTTTAAAACTCCTGATTAATTCTGCCGCACTGCTTAAGCCGCGCTCTAGCAGCGCCGATGCTTGCTCGGCTTCTTGCAGATAATTGATCAGCAAAGAGCGTTTAATCTGGCCTTGTTCTAACAAGGCGGTAAATTCTGTTGTACGTTCTTTGAGCGTGCTAGAAATCAGCAAGCTATTGCCAATCGGTGTGTTCAGCTCATGCGCCACGCCAGCCACCAGCGAACCCAGTGCGGCTAATTTTTCGCTACGGATTAAATCATTTAAAGCGATGCGCAATTCGCTGGTGCGATCAGCGACATTTTGCTCTAACAAGGCATTGGCTTTGGATAGCGCCAGCTCGGCGGCTTTGAGGTTGGTAATGTCGGTGTAGGTGGTGATAAATCCACTTAGTTTTTGACCCGGGTTGCGATCTGCGTTGCCATCGTTTTTATTTTCGCTTTTATCCTCATGAATATCGACATTGATGTCTTCATAAATCGGATTGCCCTGCACCAGATGCGTATGTCCGTTAGGACGGGCTCGCTCAAATTGGTGGGCTTCAAAGCGCATCGCCAAGGCCAGACGTTGCTGGATTAAATCGTCGATATTGCCGTCGCCATATTCGCCACGCTCGGCCATGATGCGTAACAAATCCGCAAAATGGACACCACGATAAATACTGGCCGGGTCGTAATCGAGGATGTCTAAAAATCCTTGGTTCCAGGTTTGCAGGCGCAGGTCTTGGTCAAACACGCTGATACCTTGCGGCATATTGCTTAATATCGTTTGTAGCAACAGTGACTGGCGCTTATATTCGGATTGAATACTACGTTTGGCGGTGATATCGACACAGGTAGTGACAAAGCCGCCGCTACTGATCGGTGAACTACGTACCTCAAGAATACTGCCGTCGCTGCGCGTGCGCTCATAGCTAAATGGTGTTTTTCGTTCAAGCAGACCTAAAATGTACTGAAATCGCTGGGCATCGTTGTTGCCGAATTCGCTAAATTCACCGCGCGCAATATTGAAGCGAAGAATCTCTTGAATATGCGGCATTCTTTGTTCAATCAATGCTGGCGGCAGATCGAGTATGTTGACCATGGTCTGGTTCCATGCCACCAGATAACCGCTGTCATCCATCAAGCTGACACCGCCCGGAAAATTATCCAGCAAAATTTGCAGCTGTCGGCTTCTGCGCAAGGACTCTTGCTCGGTGCGTTGGCGTTCTGTCAGATCGCGCACGACGATAATGATTCTGATGATGTCGCCGTCAATCAAGCGACTGATACACAATTCGGTAGGGAATAAAGTGCCGTCCAATTTGCGGGCGATCCACTCAAAGCGTTGGGGATAACCTGCTACCGCCAGCCGCACATAAAATTCGGCAGCACTGGGGGAATCTCTACCATCAGCCTGGTAGGGCGCAGAGAAATCAACTGGCGATTTAAACATCAATTGCGCCCGGGTCGCGCCATACAGACGCTCGGCACTGGGATTGCAATCCACTAGCTGGTTATTTTCCATTACGATCAAACCGTCTAGCGATTGCTCCACCATCGCATGGTAGATCGCCTCTTTAGAAACGCTGGCAGCGCCAAACATCTGCCCGCCAGAATTGTTATCGGGCGTCATCGCGTGGCACGCAAATGATCCGCAACAGCATACGGACTTAGCCAAACGGAGTGGTGCGGGCGCTGTTGCATACGACTCCCTATTTTGTTTTTTGCGTCAGCTTGCTTGTGGCTGCGTTTGATCTCAGCGAAAGCGAAGTCTTAGCGCTTAGAATAGTACAAAATGACAACAAAAAATAGAGCGATTTTTTAAATCGCATGCGTGATATTTGGATATACAGAGCAGATAAAAAATATACCCGCTATGAGTATATTTAGATTGTCCATATATTAAATAGACGATTGGCTGTTTTTATGAAAAATAATGGGGAGTATCTTGGCCGTGCGGGAAACGAGCGAGTAAAAAGGGTATAAAAATCTGTGCTGGTTTTGCATCATTTGGTCACCGATTTATTTATTGGTCAGTGACACGCCCGCAATCACCAGTAAACCGCCAATCACCATCGACACCAGAACCGGCTCTCCCAGCAAGAGCGCGCTTAGGCTGATGCCAAATACCGGCACCAGATTATTAAACACCGCCGTGCGCGCCGGACCTATGGTTTTTACGCCTTCGTAATACCAGACAAAACCAACCACCGTACCGATGGCGCCCAGATACGCAATCGCCGCCACAGCGGGCCAGGTAAAGTGCTGCCAGTTGACGTCGCGGATTTCAAACAGCGCGCCACATGCCAGCAACAACAAGCCCCACAGCGCCGCGTAAGCGGTAGCGGCAATCGGGCTGAGACCTTTGAGCGCATGGCGACCGATGATAGTGTAAGCCGCCCAAGCGCAAACGCCGGTAAACATAAATAATTCGCCCGCACCGACAGATTGTGCGATGTCATGCCAGGCGCCAGCCAGATCGCCGCGGGTGATCACGATGGCCGCACCGACAAACGCAATGGCAATGCCCAGCCATTTTCTAAAGCCCAAACGCTCACCAAAAAACGCCGCCAGCGCCAGCGCCGTGATGATGGGATTGAGCGCCACGAACAAGGCGGTGCGACCAGCGGGCATGCGCTCCAGCGCGGAGAAAAAGCAAATGTTATATAAAAAAATCCCAGTCGCACCCAGCGCAAAAGTCGCATGCATTTGCTGTCGTGTCAGTTTGGGCAAGCCGCCTTCCAAACGCCACGCCATCAGCAGCAACAAACTGCTGGCAACCAAGAAACGTCCGGTCGCCACAATCAGATGCGGGATTTGTTGCACCACCACTTTGCCAGCGATAAAAGTGCCGCCCCAGAACAACGCGACGAAGACGAGTTTGATATAAGTGCTATAGGTGCTGACGGGCGCTGGATGCGTGGTGTTAGGCATGAGTAGAGGAGGATGTGAAGGATGATAAGTTGGGTCGTGCTGAGTTGCTCACCAAGGTAGCAAAAGGTCTTAATGCCGCATGAGGTTCGCCGCCAGATGATTCGCTAAATTTCAGCTTGATTATTTAAAATTTGGGGAGTATCGGTTTAATTAGTCGTATTGTCCAAATAAAATATGGACAATACGGCATTGATGTAACTTACCCCTACCTAGTATAGTTATCAGTTAGGCAGTGACAAATCGCATAATTCCGTCAGCACCCAAGTTGCGGCGCAGTACTCCATCGAACCACAACTTATGTAAATGCGCCAGCGCTTCACCCAAGGCGAACGTCAGTTGATGTGCGTCCAGTGCGCGTGGAAACATGATAGGGACGATATCTGCCGCGGATTTTTCGGTCGCACAGGCCGCGACGACTTCTGCCAGACGGTCGCGGTGATGGTCATTCAGTTGCTGGATGCGGGTATGCAAGCCGCGAAAAGGTTTGCCATGCGACGGGAGTATTAACACGTCGTCCGGCAAGGATGCATATTTTGCCAGCGAATCCAGATATTGCTGCACTGGATTGGCTTCCGGCTCAATCGCAAACACCGACACATTGGTCGAGATACGTGGCAACACCATGTCGCCGGAGATCAGCAGATTCAGCGCTGCGCAATACAACGAGGCATGCTCCGGTGAATGGCCGAAGCCGGTAATGATTTGCCAGTCATGCCCGCCAATCCGCACGTCCCGGCCTTCTTGCATGCGCCGATATGCCGTCGGCACGCTTGGCACTAGCGTGGTGTAATAACTTTTACGCTCGGCAATCTGCTCTTGCATCTCCGACACCATACCGTGTTTTTTAAAATGCGGAAACATCGCGCTGCCATCGGCGCCCGGCAAGCTAGCCGACATCATGCGGGCAAATGCGTACTCACCCGCCGTCATCCACAGCGGTGCTTGCCAGCGTTGGCATAACCAATCCGCCAGACCAATATGATCGGGATGACAATGCGTTGCCAGTACCCGCACAATCGGCAGACCGCGCAGGCCGAGTGCAGGATCACTGAATAAGGCTTCCCATGCATCGCGCGTCGGCTCGCTGGAGATGCCGCAGTCAATCGCAGTCCAGCCCTGCACTACGCCATGCTCGCCCTCGTAATCATCTTCAATCAACCACAAATTGATATGGTTCAGCGCAAACGGTAAGCCCATCCTGATCCACAACACGCCCGGCGCGATGACGATGGTTTTGCCCAAGTCGGGCAAGGTGTCGCCCAGCGGATAATCGAGTTGCAGTTCAAGAGGATTCATAGCGGTTTTCTGGTCTCGTGATGTGATTTCTTGTTGTGTTCGTTTTGCATTTAATTGAAGGTCAGTCGGCGAGCATGAGGGCATTCTGGGAAATCCTATTTTTCGGCACACATGCGCCAAGGAATATCCTACAATGCGATTTCAGGCAGTTTGACGCTTACGTTAACGTAAATGCCGAGCGTAAATACCAAGCATAAATACCAAGCGTAAATGCAAGCTGAATGCAAACGTTCATGTGCAGCTTACTTACAACAATTATTTGCGACGATTATTTGCCTGCAATATCAGCGCGCAATACCAACGTACAGTCGCCGTTTGCAAGCAGTGCCTGCGATTGTAGCCAGAAAACCGCTTTCCTGTTTTGTCCGATGTTTTGTCTACTATTCTGATTTCCCGACTTGATCAACATGGCCACCTACACAATTACCGACCTCGCACGAGAATTTGACATTACCCCGCGGGCGATTCGTTTTTACGAAGATCAAGGTCTGATCAGCCCCACGCGGGACGGTCCCAGCGGACGCAACCGCGTCTATACCGCCCGCGAAAGGACGCATCTCAAACTAACCCTGCGCGGCAAACGTCTCGGTCTGAGCTTGTCTGACATCAAGAGTCTGGTCGATATGTACGGCTCACCCAAGGACACAGCACCGCAGTTACAAAGCTTTTTAAGTGTTTTAGCGCGCCATCGCGCTGCCTTGGAGCAACAGCGTGAAGATATTGAAGTTATGCTGGCAGAAATCAGCGCACATGAAGAAGAGAGCAATCGCTTGTTGACGCTGGCAGCTCATTCTGAGAATAAGTAAAACTACCAGTTTGCATTTTAGAAATATGATTGACGTTTACGTAAACGTCAATTTGAAGTATGATTTTTGGCTGCATTTCCATCGAGTTTGTATAGAATTTCGCTGCGATAATCATTATCTGGTAACACATTCAACATAAAAAGTGAGGACGACATGCTGCATCTCCCAGGTTTAACGTTTGATCATGGCGAAGACATCGCCGCCTTGCGTGAAGCAATCCAGCAATTTGCGGAGGCAGAAATCGCACCGCGCGCGGCTGAGATTGACCGCAGTGACCAGTTCCCTATGGATTTATGGCGCAAACTGGGCGATCTAGGTGTGCATGGTATGACCGTTTCAGAAGAATACGGCGGCGCCAATATGGGTTATCTGGCGCACATCATCGCGATGGAAGAAATTTCCCGCGCCTCTGCTTCCGTCGGCTTGTCTTACGGCGCGCATTCTAATCTGTGTATCAACCAGATCAATCGCAACGGATCACCTGAGCAAAAAGCTAAATACCTTCCAAAACTGATTTCTGGTGAGCATATTGGTGCATTGGCTATGTCCGAACCCAATGCAGGATCAGACGTCGTCAGCATGAAATTACGTGCTGATTTTAAAGGCGATCGCTGGGTATTGAATGGCACCAAAATGTGGATTACGAATGGCCCCGATGCGGATACGTTGGTGGTGTACGCCAAGAATGATCTGGAGGCGGGTCCACGCGGCATGACCGCTTTCCTGATCGAAAAAGGTTTTAAAGGTTTTAGCATCGCGCAAAAACTCGACAAACTCGGCATGCGCGGCTCCCACACGGGTGAGCTGGTATTCCAAGATTGCGAAGTGCCAGCAGAAAACGTCCTTGGCGGTCTGGGCAAAGGTGTCAACGTATTGATGTCAGGTCTGGATTTTGAGCGCGCCGTATTGTCCGGTGGTCCGCTCGGAATCATGCAAGCCTGTATGGATGCCGTTGTGCCGTATGTGCATGACCGCAAACAATTCGGTCAGCCTATCGGCGAATTCCAGTTAATGCAGGGCAAACTGGCGGATATGTATTCCACCATGATGGCTTGCAAAGCCTATGTGTATGCCGTTGGTCAGGCCTGCGACCGAGCCAAAACACCAGAGGCGGTGCGTGCGATGCGCAAAGATGCCGCTGGCGCGATTTTGTACTCCGCAGAAAAAGCCACCTGGATGGCGGGCGAAGCGATTCAGACTCTGGGCGGCAACGGTTACATCAATGAATATCCCGTCGGACGTTTATGGCGTGATGCGAAGCTGTATGAAATCGGCGCAGGCACCAGCGAAATCCGTCGTATGTTGATCGGTCGAGAGTTGTTTGCAGAGACGAAGTAAGGGATTATCCGTCCTTGAAATAAGGCGGGGAAGCAGATGTGCGCTGGCAAGATGGATGGGGTATTTGTACCGGTTTTGCCAGTGTGTTGATGTCGAATTAAAAGATACTCCCACTAGGTATATTTAAGTTGTCCTTAGAATCAATGGACAATAAGGCATATTTATAAAATATATTGGGGAGTATATTAAAATATGTCGATACTTTTGCAGAATCAACTTTTTACGTTAGCGCAATAATCCGGTCTTTTTCTCATGCTTCAATCATTCGCCAACCAGCTTCGATGAATAGCTCACTTGCCATGTTAACTACTTTGCCAGCTACTCTACACATCCAGACACCATTGCTACAGCATCGCAAGTTGTCGGCGCAGTTACGTAAAGCAGTCTGGCTGAAGATGGAAAACACGCAGCCTTCGGGCTCATTCAAGCTGCGCGGGATTGGTTTGATGTGCCAGCGCGCGGTCGCCAATGGCGCGACGCATCTGGTTTGTCCGTCCGGCGGCAACGCCGGATTTGCCGCTGCTGTGGCGGGCGCCGCCCTGGCAGTACGCACCACCATCGTCGTCCCACACTCGACACCCGAGAATGTGCGTGAGGCAATTCGCGCAATCGGTGCGGAACTGATTGTCGAAGGCACGCAATGGGACGAGGCAAATCAACTCGCGCTTAAGCTGTGCCAGGACCCGAATGCAGTGTATATCCCGCCGTTTGATCACCCTGATATCTGGGATGGCAATGCCACGCTCATTGATGAAGTAGTGCAGGCAGGACATGATTTTGATGTGGTGATTTGCTCGGTCGGCGGTGGTGGCTTACTCAGCGGCATCGTGCAGGGTTTGCAACGCAATGGCGCAGCGAATATTCCGGTGATTGCAGTAGAAACTGAGGGCGCCGCATCGTTACATGCAGCAGTGCAGGCGGATGAGCTGGTGACCTTGCCTGCGATTACCTCCATTGCCAGCATATTGGGTGCGCGACGGGTAGCGCAGCAGGCTTTTGATCATACTCAAACCCATCAGATCCATGCGGTCACTGTCAGCGACGCACAGGCGATACAGGCGTGCCTGAGTTTTGCTGACGATATGCGTACTTTGGTGGAGCCTGCTTGTGGCGCTGCTTTGGCCGTAGCGTATCAAGAGCTTGCGATCTTGGCGCAATATCAGCGACCCTTGATCGTCGTCTGCGGTGGTATGGGGGTAGACTTGGCGAACCTGATCAAACTGCAGTCTAGTTTGCAGCCGAGTTTGTAACCCAGAGCGAATATGAAACTTTTGAATTCTGCCGCCGCTGTTAAGGCTAAATCCGAAGCTAAATCCGTACCAAAATTGCCCCGACACTAAGACACTATGCCCCAAGTCGCCTTCCCTAAATTGTTGTCCTCTCAGATCGCGTTCGATATTGCGCGTACGATCATGGATGGCTTCGACAAACATTACCGTTTGTTCCGCGCCTCCAGCCAGACTGCAAAAAGTGATTTTGAAACCGGCAACTGGAAGGCCGCACAAAATGCAGCGCGTGAACGGATCGGCTATTACGACAAACGCGTGAAAGAATGTGTACAAACGCTGGAAGACGAGTACGAGCAAGAGGACCTGACAGATCAGGTCTGGCGCGAAGTGAAGCTGCATTACATGGGTTTGCTGATCGACCATTTGCAACCGGAACTGGCAGAGACATTTTTCAATACGGTCTGTACCAAGATGCTGCACCGGAATTACTTCCATAATGATTTTATTTTTGTACGCCCTGCAGTTTCTACCGAATACATCGAGAACAAAGACACGCCACCAACTTATCGCGTGTATTACCCCGCCAAAGATGGCTTGCATTACACACTCAAACGTATCATCACTAATTTCCAGCTCAAAGCCAGTTTTGCGGATTTGGACAGGGATGTAGAGTTCGTCGCTGAGCGTTTAAAAGTGCTGCTAGAAAGCGATAAATTAGAGCCAAATCATCAGATCCAGGTACTGGCGAATTTGTTCTTCCGCAATAAGGGAGCTTACATCGTCGGCAAACGGATTAACGGGAATAAAGAATCACCTTTTATCATTCCGATTCTGCACAATCGTAAGGGTGAATTGGTGCTTGATACCATTCTGTTTGACACGATACAGATCACGATTTTGTTCTCGTTCACCCGTGCTTATTTCATGGTGGACATGCTGGTGCCATCGGCCTATGTGCAGTTCATCCGCAGCATTTTGCCGAAGAAGCCGCGTAGCGAAATTTACACGATACTGGGTTTACAAAAGCATGGCAAAAATTTGTTCTACCGTGACTTTTTGCATCACCTCAAATACTCTTCAGACCGCATCGAAGCCGCACCCGGTATCCGCGGTCTAGTGATGCTGGTGTTTGCTTTGCCGTCGTTCCCGTATGTGTTCAAGCTGATAAAAGATAGCTTCCCGCCACCGAAAGAAACCACCAAAGCGCTGATCAAAGAAAAATACCAGCTGGTCAAAAATCATGATCGCGTTGGACGTATGGCAGACACGCTGGAATACTCGGATGTCGCGTTTCCACGAGCCCGTTTTTCTGAAGAGTTGCTGGCAGAAATCAAGCAATATGCGCCCTCCATCGTAGAGGAAGAGGACGACGAAATCATCATCAAACATCTGTATATCGAAAGACGGATGGTGCCCTTAAATATTTTCTTGGGCGAAGCAGAGAAAAGCGGCGATGATGCGGCCATTGAGCACGGTATTTTTGAATACGGCAACGCCATTAAAGAGCTAGTCGCGGCAAACATTTTCCCTGGCGATATGCTGTATAAAAACTTTGGCGTGACGCGCCATAGCCGTGTCGTGTTCTATGATTATGATGAGATTGAATACGTTAGCGATTGTAATTTTCGCGTGATTCCGCAAGCGCGTAATGAAGAAGACGAGATGGCGTCGGAGCCATGGTATCCAGTCGCAAAAAATGATGTATTCCCAGAACAGTTCGGCCCTTTCTTATTGGGCAACCCCAAGGTGCGGCAGTATTTTATGAAGCATCATGCCGATTTACTGACAGCAGATTACTGGCAAACGCGCAAGCTACGCATTATGGCGGGCAAAGTGGATGATGTTTTCCCTTATCCGCAAGAAGTACGCTTCAGCCATCAAACTCAACTGCATCAGTTAAATGAGTTGAAAACACAGAGTTCGCAAAAATAATTCACAAAAGTTCGCTTCATCTTTACAAACAATTTTTTGGAGATATCACATGAATGATCCTATCGTTATCGTCGGCGCCGCACGCACACCTATGGGTGCATTTCAGGGCGATTTTTCTTCTGTCACCGCTAGTCAATTAGGTGCAGTAGCGATCAAGGCGGCAGTCGAGCGCTCTGGTGTTAAACCAGAACTGATTGAAGAAGTTTTGTTCGGTAACTGTCTGATGGCAGGTCAAGGTCAGGCGCCAGCGCGCCAAGCTGCATTGGCTGCTGGTTTGCCCATGTCTACCGGTGCGGTTACCTTATCAAAAATGTGTGGCTCTGCGATGAAGGCAACCATGATGGCGTTTGACTCCATTCTTGCGGGCAGCAATGAAGTCATGGTCAGCGGCGGTATGGAATCGATGACCAACGCACCGTATCTGATTCCAAAAGCGCGTGGCGGTTATCGTATCGGTCACGGCATGATGTACGACCACATGATGCTGGATGGTCTGGAAGATGCATACGACAAAGGCAGATCAATGGGCACTTTTGCCGAGGATTGCTCAGCCAAATACCAGTTCAGCCGCGAAGAGCAAGATGCGTTTGCAATCGCCTCTGTCAAGCGCGCACAAGCAGCGACTGCCGATGGTTCTTTTGCATGGGAAATCGCTCCTGTGACGGTATCTGGCCGCAGTGGTGATGTCGTTATCGACAAAGATGAAGGTCCGCTCAAAGCCAAGCTCGATAAAATTCCGGCATTAAAGCCAGCGTTTAAAAAAGACGGCACGATCACTGCTGCATCTTCTTCATCGATCAACGACGGTGCCGCTGCACTGGTCTTGATGCGTGAGTCTAAAGCCAAAGAACTCGGCTTGACACCGATCGCTAAAATCCTCGGTCACGCCAGCCATGCGCAAGAACCAGGTTGGTTCACCACAGCACCCATCGGCGCGATAGAAAAGCTGTATAAAAAAATTGGCTGGACAACTGCCGATGTCGATTTATTTGAGATCAATGAAGCCTTCGCAGCAGTGCCAATGGCGGCGATGAAAGACCTCGGCATTTCTCATGACAAGATTAATGTTCACGGCGGTGCTTGTGCACTGGGTCATCCTATTGGCGCATCAGGTGCCCGTATCATTATCACTTTGATCGGTGCGTTGAAAAAACAAGGTAAAAAACGTGGTGTCGCTTCACTATGTATTGGCGGCGGTGAAGGTACTGCGATGGCAATTGAGCTGGTTTAAATAGTACTCAGCGCACCCGATCAACAAACTCAATTTTTATCTTCTATCTTCGGAAAAATAATGCCAACAGCCTTAATTCTCGGTGCCTCTCGCGGTATCGGCCACGAACTGGCAAAGCAATACAAAGCTGCCGGGTGGCGCGTCATCGCCACTGCTCGCAAACCGGAAGATCTGGCGACGTTACAAGCGGCGGGATGTGAGGCTTTACCGCTGGATGTCACCAATCTCAACGATTGCGCGGGATTAGGCTGGCGGCTGGATGACGAAAAAATTGATGTCGCAATTTTGAATGCCGGTGTCTACGGGCCACGTATTTCTGGCTTAACTTCACCGGATGAAAATCATTTTGACGAGGTCATGCATACCAACGTTCTGGCTGCGATGCGTATCTTACCGATGGTGTTGCCTCTCGTAGAAAACACCAAAGGTAAGCTGGCAGTGATTTCGTCACGTATGGGATCAATCAGCTTGCGTGAGAGTTCCAGCGGATGGTTGTATCGCGCTAGTAAAGCCGCTCTCAATTCAGTGTTAAAAGATGTCTCGCTGGAAGCAAAACATGTTGTCTGCGTTGCCTTCCATCCAGGTTGGGTACAAACTGATATGGGTGGTGCTGGTGCAGATATCACGGTGGAACAAAGTGCCAGCGGCATACGCGCTAGTCTGGCTGCTTTTACCGCAAAAGATAATGGGCAGTTCTTTAATTACGACGGCACGGGTATAAGCTGGTAGCAAGCGGGTAAATAAGTTAGTAAGTCATTAGCAATCCATAAAAATCACGAGACTAAGCATGTTATTAACGCCAGAACACGAAATGATACGCGATGCTATTCGCGCCTTTGCTCAGGAAAAATTAGTGCCCAACGCGGCGCGTTGGGATAAAGAGCACCACTTCCCTGCCGCAGAATTAAAAGAACTAGCGCAGATGGGTGCTTATGGTGTCGCCGTGCCGGAAGAGCTTGGCGGTGCCGGTATGGATTATCTGTCTCTGGCGCTGGTACTGGAAGAAATTGCCGCCGGTGACGGTGGAACTTCTACCGTGGTATCGGTCAACAATTGTCCCGTGTGCAGCATCGCAATGATGTATGCGAACGATGCCCAAAAAGAGCAATGGCTGCGACCGCTGGCCAGTGGCAAGATGCTTGGTGCTTTCTGTCTGACCGAGCCGCATGCAGGCAGCGATGCTGCCGATCTTCGTACTACAGCGAAGAAAGAAGGCAACGAATACGTATTGAACGGTGTCAAGCAATTCATCACCAGTGGCAAACATGCGGACGTCGCCATTGTCATGGCAGTTACGGACAAAGCTGCAGGTAAAAAAGGTATCAGCGCTTTTTGGGTGCCAACTAATACACCGGGTTATATCGTCGCCAGTCTGGAACAAAAAATGGGGCAGCACTCTTCCGATACGGCGCAAATTTTATTTGAAAATTGTCGTATTCCAGCTGAGAATTTGATTGGCGAAGAAGGCATGGGTTACAAAATTGCCTTATCCGGTTTAGAGGGCGGACGTATCGGGATTGCCTCGCAATCAGTGGGTATGGCACGCGCTGCATTTGAGGCTGCTCTGGCGTATGCCAAAGACCGTACCAGTTTTGGTAAAGCGATTTTTGATCATCAATCGGTACAGTTCAAACTGGCCGATATGGCGACCCAGATCGAAGCTGCCCGTCAACTGATTTGGCATGCCGCCAGTTTAAAAGACGCAGGCAAGCCTTGTCTGAAAGAGGCGGCAATGGCGAAATTGTTTGCATCTGAAATGGCAGAAAAAGTCTGCTCCGATGCGATACAAGTGCACGGTGGTTATGGCTACGTCAGCGATTTTCCCGTCGAGCGGATTTACCGTGATGTGCGGGTTTGCCAAATCTATGAAGGCACTTCAGATATCCAAAAAATCCTGATTGGACGTGCGTTAGCGCATGGTTAAAGTTCACTCTCCCGCAAGCGGCAGAATGAATAAACCGCTGTTTGGTCGGAAGAGAAAAAATTGAAAGACATAGTGAAAGCAAATAAACCGGTATGACAAAGTTGTGTCCCTGTGATTCAGGAAAACAGTTTAGCCAGTGTTGTGCCCCCTATTTAAGCGGTAGCGTTATCGCGTCTAATGCAGAGGTCTTGATGCGCTCCCGCTATACCGCCTATACCTTGGGAGATGAGGCTTATCTGCGTGCGACTTGGGATGTTCGCACTTGTCCGGCAGAAAAAATCGTGCATGATGAGCCAACTCAATGGTTGGGTTTAGAAGTTAAAAATTACTCGCTTGATACAGGTAAGACGGACAGCGCGTTAGTAGAATTTGTAGCACGTTACAAAATTGGCGGGCGAGCACATCGCCTGCATGAGCTAAGCCGTTTTTTACAAGAAGATGGTAAATGGTTTTATGTAGATGGTAGCTTTCCGACCAAAGACGATAAGAAGAGAAAAGACAAATGACGACCTTAGATTCCAAACTGAATAGCCGCTCCGAAGACTTCAAAGCCAACGCTGCTGCTATGCAGCGAGTGGTCGATGACCTCAAAGAAAAAGTAGCTAAGATCGCTCTCGGTGGCGGTGATGAAGCACGCAAAAAACATCTGGCACGCGGTAAGTTGTTGCCACGTGATCGGGTGCAAATGTTATTGGATGCAGGTACGCCATTTCTAGAGTTCTCACAACTTGCCGCCTACGATATGTACAAAGAAAAGAGCGGTGCCGACGCCGCTCCGTCCGCCGGTGTAATTACCGGTATCGGTCGCGTAGCAGGGCAAGAATGTGTGATTGTCTGTAACGACGCGACGGTGAAGGGCGGGACTTATTATCCGTTGACGGTCAAAAAACATCTGCGCGCACAAGAAATTGCCGAGCAAAATAATTTGCCATGTATTTATCTGGTGGACAGTGGCGGCGCTAACTTGCCAAATCAGGATGATGTATTCCCTGATCGGGATCATTTCGGTCGCATTTTCTTCAATCAGGCAACCATGTCGGCCAAAGGTATACCGCAAATCGCGGTGGTCATGGGCTCGTGTACCGCTGGCGGCGCTTATGTGCCGGCGATGAGTGACGAATCGATTATCGTCAAAAATCAAGGGACGATTTTTCTGGGTGGTCCACCGCTAGTCAAAGCCGCTACCGGTGAAGTCGTCAGCGCCGAAGATCTTGGTGGCGGTGACGTCCACACACGTCTTTCCGGTGTGGTCGATCATCTGGCACAAAACGATACTCATGCGCTATCAATGGCGCGCACCATCGTCTCTAACTTAAATCGTCAGAAGCCAGCTAGCGTCGTATTAAAAGAAGTAGAAGAGCCGAAATTCCCCCCGCAAGAATTATATGGCGTCATACCGGTAGATACCCGCAAACCATTTGATGTGCGTGAAGTGATTGCGCGTGTAGTCGATGGTAGCCATTTCGATGAATTCAAGGCGCGTTATGGCACTACCTTAGTCTGCGGCTTTGCACATATCCACGGCATGCCGGTAGGTATTATTGCGAACAACGGTATTCTGTTTTCTGAATCTGCATTAAAGGGAACGCATTTTATTGAGCTATGCTGTCAGCGCAAAATCCCGCTAGTATTTTTGCAAAATATCACCGGCTTCATGGTCGGTCGCAAATATGAAAACGAAGGTATCGCCCGCAACGGCGCAAAGATGGTTACCGCTGTCGCCACTGCCAATGTGCCAAAATTTACCGTCATTATCGGCGGCAGTTTTGGTGCCGGTAACTACGGCATGTGTGGTCGCGCTTTCTCTCCGCGCTTTATGTGGATGTGGCCAAATGCACGTATCTCCGTCATGGGCGGCGAACAAGCAGCCAGCGTACTGGCGACCGTTAAGCGCGACGGCATCGAAGCCAAAGGCGGCACGTGGACTTCGGAAGAAGAGGACGCCTTTAAGCAACCGATCAAAGACCAATATGAGCATCAGGGCCACCCCTATTTCGCCTCCGCCCGCTTGTGGGATGACGGCGTGATTGATCCGGCAGATACGCGTATGGTGCTTGGATTGGGATTGTCAGCAGCGTTGAATGCGCCGATACCGGATGTGAAGTTTGGTTTGTTTAGGATGTAGGTGCCGCGATGACTCTTTGTCTGAATCGAATGCTATTTACCTTGCTTGCTACGGTGAGTATGTCTGTATATGCTCAGTCTGGCGAGCCAGATATGTCTGCCCCAATCGCGTCTGGCGTAGCAAGTTCAGCGTCAGCGCTAAAGCTATCTAAAGAGTTAAACGAGTCTGTGACCAGCATGGATATCGCAGTCAGAGATATGTTTAATCGTCAGATTACTGGCAAAGTCGTCATCACACAATTCAAGCCGGATGGTGATGGCCCGTTCCCGATTTTGATTTTAAATCATGGTCGTAGCGGGACTAATCGCGCGGAGCCGCCACGGTTCCGCTATACCCAACAAGTACGCTATTTTGTACAACGAGGCTTTGCTGTATTTGTGCCAACCCGGATCGGTTATGGCGAAATGGGAGTCAGTCCAGACCCTGAAGAAAGCGGTTCTTGTAATCGTAAAAATTATGCTCCGATGGCCGAGGCCGCAAGTGCAGAAATTCTGGAAGTATTGGCCTACGCAAAAAAGCAAAGCTATGTTGATTCAAGTCTCGTGCTAATTGTAGGGCAGTCGGTTGGCGGCTATAGCACGGTCGCAACAGTAGCAAAAAATCCAAGTGGTCTGATTGCAGCGATTAATTTTGCAGGTGGCTCTGGCGGTGATCCGGTAACTCACCCAGGCGAGCCTTGTGAGGGTTATAAGTTAGAAAAAATGTATGCCAGTTTTGGCGAGACAAGCAAAGCACCCATGCTATGGATATATACCGAAAACGATCAGTATTTTAGCCCAACATACAGCCGGGCATGGCATGCTGCTTTTGTTAAAGCGGGTGGTAAAGCAGACTACAAATTACTGCCGTCTTTCGGTAAAGATGGACATAGTTTGTTTGCAGCAGGGATCAAAATTTGGGAGCCACTTGTAAGTGAGTTTCTGGATGTAAATGGATTTGTCAGAGTACCGAATAAATAGGAAAAACGTAATGGATACGCTCACAATTTCAATCAGTGATTATGTCGCGACAGTCACACTCAATCGCCCGGAAGTCCGCAATGCCTTTAATGAAATGTCGATCGCCGAGATAACTCAGACCTTCCGGGATTTGGCTGCTAACGATCACATCCGTGCTATTGTGCTGGCCGCGAATGGCTCCGCTTTTTGTGCTGGCGCAGATTTAAATTGGATGAAAAAAATGGCGGATTATTCTCACGAAGAAAACCTCGCCGATGCAGGTCAACTGGCTGAAATGCTGCGGACTATTTATTGTTGCCCTCAACCTGTAGTCGCCAAAGTACAAGGCGATTGTTACGCAGGTGGCATGGGTTTGGTTGCTGCTTGCGATATCGCGGTCAGTGCAGATGTGGCGAATTATTGTTTAAGTGAAGTCAAACTCGGTTTGATTCCCGCGACGATTTCTCCGTATGTGATTAAGGCGATGGGCGAGAGCGCAGCGCGACGTTACTTCGTCACGGCTGAAAGGTTCAGCGCAGCAGAAGCGCATCGTATCGGGTTTGTGCATGAACTGGTGAGTGCAGACGCCCTTGATGAAACGGTCGCTGAGATCGTTAAGTCGCTGGTGTCGAATAGTCCGAACGCAGTAAGGCAGGCAAAGCGTCTGGTACAAAATGTGGTCAGCCGCGAACTTACGGGCGAATTGATCGCCGCAACTGTTGAGGGTATTGCACATATCCGCGCATCCGACGAAGGACGTGAGGGTGTTCGCTCATTTTTAGAAAAACGCAAACCGGGCTGGCTGCTATGAAAAAGAGAACATTGTTAGTCAGTGCTGTTGCCTTGACTGCTGTCGCTGCCGCTGGTCTTGCAAGCTACCGAAAATCGACTGTTGAAATTACCTCGATCACGAATATGCTAACGCAGTTAGAAGCGTTGAAGTCGCGTGATCTGGCTACCAAATTAGTCCAAAAAACTGGCTGGGCACCTTACAAAGTGTTCGTGCATCTGGCGCAAAGTATTCAGTATTCGATGACCGGTTATCCCGAGATGAAGCCCGAGTTGTTTCAGCACACCGCCGGTAGTGCCGCCTTCTATGCATTCTCGGTCGCCGGCGCGATGCGCCACAATTTGACTGAGCCGATTCCCGGTGCACCTGCGATTGCCGATACCGGCAATGTCGGTGAGGCGATTGATCTGGTGATCAAGGCGTTGCAAGAGTTTCAGAGTTATACAGGAGAACTGCGGCCACATTTTGCCTACGGCTTATTAAGCAAGACTGAGTTTGCAAACGCGCATGTGATGCATATAGAAAATCACCTTAAGGAAATTCAGTCTTAGAGGAGCTTTGTAGTAAGACGGTCTGTAGGGTGCGTCATGCGCACCGTTGATGAACAAACGAAGAATAAAAAGAGTGCATCTGGTGAGATGCCAGGTACTCAAGGTGCGCATGGCGCACCCTACTTGATGTTTAATCCTTAATCGTCGGTTACTGTGTTTGGCATCTCGATTAAAGTTTTTTAGAATTGCCTGAAATAGAACGTCCAATCAATCTGCGGCTTCCCGGGCATAAACCTGCTAGAAGCCGCATAAGTAATGGACGTTCCTTTTGAGGAATCTTCTGTTGAAGAGTTTGGAGTCAGTTTGAATTTGAATCAAAAAACCGACTGGGTCGCGCGCAGCCTGCAAAGTGTCTGGCATCCGTGTACCCAGATGCAACATCATGAAACGTCTATGCCGCTGATTCCCGTCAGTCATGGTCGCGGTGCCTGGCTGTTTGATACCGACGGCAAGCGCTATCTTGATGGCATCAGCTCTTGGTGGGTGAATCTATTTGGACATGCCAATCCACGTATCAATGCCGCGTTGAAAGATCAGCTTGATCAGTTAGAGCACGCGATGCTGGCAGGTTTTACCCATGAACCTGTGATTCGTTTATCCGAGCGTTTATCCGCTTTGACAGGTGGTGTGTTGGGGCATTGTTTTTATGCCTCAGACGGTGCCTCGGCGGTAGAAATTGCTTTGAAGATGAGTTTCCATTTTTGGCGTAACGCAGGGCAGACCGCTAAACAAGAATTTATCTGCCTCAAGGGTAGTTATCACGGCGAGACCTTGGGGGCATTGGCAGTGACGGATGTAAAGTTGTTTCGCGATGCCTATGGTCCCCTGCTCAATAATACTCATGTGGTCGCCTCGCCGGATGCGCGCCAGGCGCTTGACGGTGAGAGTGCCGCCGATGGTGCTATCAAAGTTGCGCGCCATGCCGCAGCAGATTTAGAGCGCTGTCTGCAAGCAAATACAGGGAAAATCGCTGCCGTAATTTTGGAGCCGCTAGTGCAATGTGCCACCGGCATGGCGATGCATGATCCAGAGTATTTACGATTGGTGCGCACCTTATGCGATCAGTACCAAGTACATTTAATTGCAGATGAAATTGCCGTCGGATGCGGCCGTACCGGTACGTTTTTCGCGTTTGAACAAGCACATGAGCAAGCGCATCAACAAGCAAATCCATTACCAAAGATCTGGCCTGATTTTGTTTGTTTATCTAAAGGGATCAGTGGTGGCTATTTGCCTTTGTCTTTAGTGATGACGCGGGATGAAATTTATCAAGGGTTTTATCACAGTGACACAGCACGTGGTTTTTTGCATTCGCATTCTTATACGGGCAATCCGCTGGCTTGTCGTGCAGCGTTGGCGACCTTGGATATTTTTGAGTCGGACGATGTACTGAATCAAAACCGGATCAAGGCAGCCAAGATTACGGCGGCTCTTCAGCCTTTGGCTCAGCATGACAAAGTCCAGCATTTTCGGCAGCAAGGGATGATCTGGGCGTTTGATGCAGTCATAGACGATGTGTCGGCGGCTAGTAGTTTTTCGCGTCGGTTTTTTACTACGGCACTTCAGCATGAGCTGTTGTTGCGGCCTATTGGCCGTAGCGTTTATCTGATGCCGCCGTATATTTTGGACGATGAAGAAATCGCTGGTGTCGCGGCCCGTATCCAGACCGTATTTGAAGAAGTCATCAAGGTGGCGCGATGAAATTACTCGACCACCTGCAGACGGAATTAACTTCATTAGACGCACAAAGTTTGCTACGCCGTCGTCGCATCACCGACACCATGTGCGCACCGCGTACCCAAGTCGATGGTAAGGCTATGCTGGCTTTTTGTAGTAATGATTATCTGGGGTTTGCTGCCCATCCGGCAATCATCGCAGCAATGCAAGAAGGGGTTGCTTTATACGGTGCAGGCAGCGGCGCATCCCACCTGATCAGCGGCCACTCGCGTGCGCATGCAGTGCTGGAGGAAAGACTCGCCAGTTTTCTTGCTCCGCATTTAGAGCAAGCGCAAGCGCTCTATTTTTGCACCGGTTACATGGCAAATCTGGCAGTGATTTCTGCCTTAGCTGCTGCATCAAAATCAAGCACTGACGTTTTTTCTGAAGCATTGAATCATGCCTCGCTGATCGACGGAGCGCGTTTGTCACGTGCCACCGTCAAGGTGTATCCGCATAGCGATGTCGCTGCCTTAGAAAGCCTGCTGCGTGCCAGTAATGCAGCAACTAAAATTGTAGTGACTGACAGTGTATTTTCTATGGATGGTGACCTTGCACCGTTACCTGCTTTGCTCGCTTTATGCGAGCAATACGATGCTTGGTTAGTGGTTGATGATGCGCATGGCTTTGGTGTCTTGGGCGACCATGGTCGTGGTGCGTTAGAACATTTTAATTTGCGTTCACCGAATCTGGTTTATATGGGAACCTTGGGCAAGGCCGCCGGTGTCGCCGGTGCGTTTGTTGCGGCCCATGCCACGGTGATTAACTGGATGGTGCAAAAAGCCCGGCCCTATATTTACACCACGGCAGCACCACCCGCGATTGCGCATGCCTTGTTAACTAGCCTTGATCTGATACAAGGTGAGGAGGGTGCGATACGCAGAGCCAATGTACAGAATCTGATCAGACAAATGCAGCAGGGTTTGCAACTAAAACAGTGGCAATTGATGGCGTCTTCTACGGCAATTCAACCGATTCTGATTGGTGACAATGCCCGCACCATGCGGATTGCCGCAGATTTGTATGCCCAAGGATACTGGGTAGGTGCAATCCGTCCGCCGACAGTGCCGGTGGGTACTGCGCGTTTGCGTATCACCTTGTCTGGTTCGCATACCAGTGATGATGTCGCACAGCTGGTTTCAGCGATGAATCAACTGGAGGCTGCGCGATGAATCGTTTAGAAAATCGCTCTGATTATTTTGTTACTGGTACCGATACCGAAATCGGTAAAACGCTGACCAGCGCCGCCTTGTTATATGCCCTATCGCAGCGAGGCCTGCGAGTTGTCGGTATGAAACCAGTCGCTGCTGGTGCAAGCCTGATCGATGGCGTCTGGCATAACGATGATGTGGATATGTTGCAGGCGGCTTCCAGCATCAAGGTGAGTACAGATTTAGTCTCGCCTTATTTGATGCAAGCTGCGGCGGCACCGCATATCGTCGCTATGCAAGAAAATGTCAGTATTTCTGATACGCATATCCAGACTTGCTATACCCAGTTGCAACAGCAATCCGATGCAGTGATAGTGGAGGGGGTTGGTGGTTTTTGTGTACCACTGACAGCGACCTTTGATACAGCGCAGATGGCGCAACAATTTGCCCTGCCAGTAATCATGGTGGTGGGTATGCGTTTAGGCTGTATTAATCATGCATTGCTCACTGCTGAGGCGATCAATGCGCGTGGATTAAAGCTGGTTGCATGGGTTGCCAACACGACACAAGCTAAGATGTCGTATTTTGAAGAAAACGTAGAGGCTCTCAAGGACAGATTGCCGGCACCTTTGCTGGGGATTATCCCAAGTCTGGCAGATCCAAGCGCACAGGCCGCTGCCAGCTATTTGAATTTAGATTTAATTGCAGGACTTACGTAAAAACGTCCCAACTGCCTTACCGGGACAATTTTGCGTAAGTCCTGAATTGTTAATGGACTTTATTGACAACCAAGCCTATTGACAACAGAACTTAGTAACTCATTGAATTAATTGATGTGAAGGATTTCACCATGCAACAGACAGAACAGACAGCTACTCCTCTAAATTTCCAAACGCCGGTCAAGCCTATTGAAGCCGAGGTTTGGCCTCTTGACGATGTGATGGCCTTGTTTGATTTGCCGTTTAACGATCTGATGTTTAAAGCACAGACGGCACATCGCACTAATTTTCCGGAGGGCGATGTCGAATTGGCGACACTGCTTTCGATCAAGACCGGTGGTTGCGAAGAAGATTGTAGCTATTGCCCGCAAGCGGCACGTTATGACACTGGTGTTGAAGCGAAAAAAATGCTGGATGTGCGCGAGGTCTTAGATGCAGCCAAAGCCGCCCGTGAAAACGGCGCGACCCGCTTCTGTATGGGCGCAGCATGGCGCTCACCCAAAGACCGCGATATCGAAAAAGTTGAAATCATGGTGCGTGAAGTTAAAGCCATGGGCTTAGAAACCTGCGCAACTTTGGGCATGCTGAAAGAAGAACAGGCACAACGTCTAAAAGATGCTGGCCTCGATTATTACAACCATAATCTTGATACTGCACCAGAGTTTTATAGCAATGTAATTTCTACCCGCGACTATCAAGATCGTTTAGATACGCTAGGCCATGTGCGTACTGCTGGCCTCAAAGTCTGCTGTGGTGGCATTGTCGGTATGGGCGAATCACGTCGCCAACGTGCAGGTTTGATCGCACAATTAGCTAATCTCAATCCCTATCCAGAATCAGTTCCGGTCAATCATCTGGTGCAAGTCGAAGGCACTCCTTTGCATGGACTCGATCCGCTTGATCCGCTGGAGTTTGTGCGTACGATCGCCGTTGCCCGCATCACGATGCCAAAGGCGCGGGTACGCTTGTCCGCTGGTCGTCGCCAGATGGGCGAAGCAGTGCAAGCGATGTGTTTTCTGGCAGGCGCTAATTCGATTTTCTACGGCGATAAATTACTAACGACCGGAAATCCAGATGCAGAAGATGACCGCGTGTTACTCGCTAAGCTAGGTTTGAAAACCCGTGGCAAAGTTGAGGCAAAGGCTGGAAGTTGTCGCTAAAAACTGTGAGCGACAAAGACGAAAGAGGATAAATGTTCGCCAAGAAAGCAGAGTGTTTCCTTTGTATTTTTTGTCTTTGTCGTGAAGTTTTTGATTTGAATTTTTGTTGAAAGAGCAAACCATGTTTACAAAAATCCTGATCGCCAACCGTGGCGAAATCGCTTGCCGTGTTGCTGCTACCGCACGCCGCATGGGCATCAAAACCGTCGCTGTATATTCAGAAGCAGACGCGAATGCGAAACATGTTGCTGTCTGCGATGAAGCAGTCCTGATCGGACCTGCTCCAGCTAAAGAGAGCTATCTGCGTGCTGACAAGATTATCGCAGTTGCGCTGGCTACTGGTGCTCAGGCGATTCATCCGGGATATGGATTTTTATCAGAGAACAGTGAGTTTGCCGATGCCTGCGCCAAAGCTGGCTTAGTTTTTATCGGTCCGCCAGCATCTGCAATCCGCGCGATGGGTAGTAAATCTGCCGCCAAATCTTTGATGGAAAAAGCCAATGTACCGCTGGTACCTGGCTACCATGGTGACAATCAGGATGCTGATTTTTTGCAAACAGAGGGTGACCGTATCGGATACCCAGTCTTACTCAAAGCCAGCGCTGGTGGTGGTGGCAAAGGTATGCGGGTGATTGAAAAATCTGCCGACTTTAAAGAAGCTCTCGCCTCTTGTAAGCGGGAAGCGATTAACTCGTTTGGTGATGACAAAGTACTTGCAGAAAAATATCTGCAACGTCCGCGCCATATAGAGATACAAGTCTTTGCCGATACACAAGGCAACTGCGTTTATCTGTTTGAGCGTGATTGTTCGGTACAACGCCGCCATCAAAAAGTATTAGAAGAGGCTCCGGCTCCGGGCATGACCACGGAGCGCCGCACTGCTATGGGTGAGGCTGCGGTGGCTGCCGCAAAGGCGGTAGGCTATGTCGGTGCAGGTACGGTCGAATTCATAGCCAATCAAGACGGTTCTTTCTACTTTATGGAAATGAATACTCGTTTGCAGGTAGAACATCCTGTGACCGAAATGATTACCGGTACAGATTTAGTTGAGTGGCAATTGCGTGTCGCCGCCGGGCAGCCCTTGCCGATGTCGCAGTTAGAACTTAGCATCAATGGTCATGCGATAGAAGCGCGTGTGTATGCAGAGAATCCAGAAAAAGGCTTCCTGCCGTCCATCGGTACATTGCTGCATAACCAGACGCCACCGGCTGTTAATTTTGAGTTAGGTGGCGTAGTCAATGCGCCTGCGGCCTTCCGTATTGACAGTGGTGTGCGTGAAGGCGACAGCATCTCACCGTTTTATGATCCGATGATCGCCAAGTTAATCGTCTGGGGCAAAGATCGTAGCGAAGCTTTGGCACGTATGTCGCAAGCCTTGGCACAATATCAAATCGTTGGCTTGTCCTCGAATATCGCCTTCTTGCAGCGTCTGATTACCAGTCCTGCATTTTCTACCGCTGATCTGGATACTGGTTTAATTGAGCGCAATCAGGAGGTCTTGTTCCCGGCAGTGGTACCAGCCAGTATGTCGGTATTGGCTTTGGCGGTCGTATCCTTATTGCAAGCTGAAAAAATAGGCGGCAATGATCCATGGCAAAGCAATCAGGGCTGGCGTATGAACAGCACTTTACAGCGTACGATCAAGCTGGAGGAGGAGCATGGTGCGCATGAAGTTGTTGTCAGTTATCTGGCAGATTCCTGGTTAATCACGGTAAACGGCGCTAGCGCAAAAGTCACGTTAGCAAATCATACGGGACATCAACTCAGCCTAACGATTGGTGATCAAACGCTTGGTGGTCAAACTATCACCGGCACCGTAGTACGCAATGCCGAAACACTCAATATATTCAGTCAAGATCAACACACGCAATTACACTACGCCGATCCAATGGCACATGCAGGCGAGGCAGAAAGCGAAGGCGGACGACTAACAGCACCAATGCCAGGCAAGATCGTCGCGGTGCTGGTTAGCGCCGGGCAAGAGGTTAAAAAAGGCGACGCACTGTTGATCATGGAGGCAATGAAGATGGAACACACCATCGCGGCACCGCACGACGGCGTTGTTGAGGAAGTGTTGTATGCCGTTGCAGATCAGGTTACTGAAGGCGCACCATTACTGACCTTTAAACAAGATTAGTCAACCGCGCTTATTTTTAGAACTCCTCTCCCGCCAGAGGGAGCAGGGAGACCACCGTAATTCACATGAGAATAATCTTCTACTCGTCTGGTATTAATCCAGAACAATGGCTAAATAGCCTTAACCGTGCATTGCCAAATAGTGATATCCGCGTTTGGCAAGACGGTGATGTTGCGGCCGCTGATTATGCGATTGTTTGGAAGCCACCAGTCGCCATGTTGGCAGGGCGTAGTGATTTAAAAGCGATTTTCAATCTCGGCGCCGGTGTTGACGCGATTTTGCAGTTGGGTGATGCACTACCTAGAGGCGTGCCCGTTATTCGTCTGGATGATGCCGGTATGGGCACACAAATGGCAGAATACGTTAGCCATGCTTTACTGCGTTACTACCGCAGATTTGATCATTATGATCAGCAAAGACAGGCACAGCACTGGCAACTTCTAACACCCTTTGAGAAGCAAGATTTTAGTGTCGGTGTAATGGGACTTGGTGTCTTGGGTGAACGGATTGTAGAGGCGATTTCTGGTTTCGGCTTTCCTATCAATGGCTGGAGCCGTACACAAAAAAATATCGCAGGCGTTACTTGTTATGCAGGTCAAGACGGTCTCGACGCTTTTTTAAAAACATCCAAAGTAGTAGTCTGTATCTTGCCGCTGACCGACGATACACGCAATATTTTAAACCGCAATAATTTACAAAAATTGCCCAAGGGTGCTTACATTATTAATGTTGCACGCGGCGCCCATCTAGTTGAAGACGATTTATTGGCTTTGATACGGGAAGAGCATATTGCCGGTGCAACATTAGATGTGTTCCAGACCGAGCCACTGCCTGCCGGACATGCTTTCTGGTCAGAGTCTCGCATTAGTATTACACCGCATATCGCGGCAATGACCTTGCGTGATGAAAGTACAAAACAGATTGCAGATAAAATCAATGCGCTAGCAAACGGTAAGGCCGTCACTGGCATCGTCGATCCATCCAGAGGATATTAATATGATTAGCAGTTTACCTAAGCAAGTCAAAATCGTCGAAGTCGGTCCACGTGATGGTTTGCAAAATGAGAAAGAAAGCATTTCAGCCGATGTCAAAATCGAGCTAGTCAATCGCCTTACAGATGCCGGTTTCAGAAATATAGAGGCGGCCTCTTTCGTCTCACCCAAATGGGTGCCGCAAATGGCGACTTCAAGCGAAGTCATGGCAAACATCAAGCGTAAACCAGGCGTGATTTACTCGGTACTTACCCCGAATATGAAAGGCTTTGAAGGCGCACTCGCCGCCGGTGCTGATGAGGTCGTCATCTTTAGCTCTGCGTCCGAAGCCTTCGCACAAAAGAATATCAATTGCTCGATTGCAGAGTCAATAGAACGCTTCCGCGATGTCGCACTAGCTGCCAAGAAAAATAAAATCCGCCTGCGTGGCAGTATCAGTTGTTCCTTTGGCTGTCCGTACCAAGGCGAGGTCGATCCTACCAGTGTCGCCGATGTCGTCAAGCGCTTGCGTGATCTGGGCTGCGACGAAATCGACATTGCCGACACCATCGGCGTCGGTACTGCCCGCCAGGTACAGCACGTGATGCAACTAGTCGCGCAAGATTTTCCGCTAAATAGTTTATCGGGACACTTTCACGACACTTATGGTCAGGCACTAGCGAATATTTATGCCAGTCTGGAAGTTGGGATTTCGATCTTCCATTCCTCCGTCGCGGGTTTAGGTGGCTGCCCTTATGCGAAAGGAGCGACAGGTAATGTAGCGACCGAGGACGTGCTGTTTATGATGCAAGGTCTGGGGATTGCCACCGGGATTGATTTAAATGCGGTGGTGGATGCGGGGCAGTTTATTTCCGGGCATCTGGGACGGAAGGCGGTTAGTCGGGCCGGGAATGCTGTTGCTGCAAAGAGGATTGGTTAAACGGTCGATAGCATGATGTACCGTGGGCTTTTTTTTTGTTGAACTATTTATGATGTTTGCTTAGATTGCCAGCCGTAGACCAGTGACCACTCACTTTTCTTGCTTCGCCAAGAAAAGTAAGTAAAAGAAGGCGACTGCACAAGCGGCAGCGCCAAAGCGGAACGCAAGCCAACCGCAACATCAAATTCAAGTAAGGTGCTGAATACCTTATTTAGCTCGGCTTAATTTGGCTGTGATTACTGAAGAAAAAATGCAGTTAAGAAGCGACTCCAACTGTGCCAAACGATGGCCAAACTTTAATTATTATAAGAGCTAGCAGCCGGTTCACTCCCAGTGACAAGCCTGCTGAGGCGAGTATAAATATAGTCCCGGCGGAGAACTTGACCGGGAGCGCCGCTGATGTCCATAACCCCGCCATCAGAACAAGGGCTAGGAATAGACTCAATCCAACAAACCAGCGACGCTCTTCAAGTGGTTTTACTGATACTTGGGAAATGGATGATTGATTGTTCATTTCTATAACTTAAATTTTTAGTGGCACAAATATAGCGGTCGATATTGAGTTTAGCAAGCTACTTTTAAGTAGGATTTACTCAAAACTGCCTCAGCTTCTTTGCAGTGCCTAGCCCTACCAAAACTATCTTCGTTGTTACGTCTTAATAGGACAAGGGACAATTTTGCGTAAGTCCGATATAGACGACATGGCGAATGACCGCTGTAAAAAAACCACCTATTGTTAGCAGGTGGTTTTTGATACAGCAATCTAACTATTTACTCTCGTGTTTACTTCGCTGCGGCTGCCGCAGATTCTGCAGCTTTTTTACTGGCACCTGCAAAGTCGCCTGCATAGACATGCAAGAACATGCTTGGGTCTATGTATTTTTTGATGGCTGCGTTAGCTTGGGCTACGGTCAGGGCTAGTATGTTAGCGTCAGACTCGGCGTAGAAGCTCATGTTGCGACCAGTTTTTAGATTATTGATTTGCGCGCCAACTAAGGCGGCATCTTGCGCACGACTAGTCTGGCGTTGTTGCATGATGCTTTTTTTCGCATCGGCCAGTTCCTGTTCAGTGATGCCATCGCGTACAAAACGCTCGAGTTCTTCTTTCACACCTAGCTTTATTTTTTCCAGATTTTGCGGTGCGTAAATAGCATACAAAGTGACGCTACCGCTAGATTCAAAGCTGGACGCCTGGATCTGGCTACCTGCACCGTAGCTGAGTCCATCTTTTTGACGCAAGCGCGCCAACAGGCGAGATTGCGTACTACCACCAAGAATATTGTTGATGACGCTGAGGGCAGGGTAGTCCGGAGCGTTATCTTGTATTTTGAGTGGTAATGTCGCTACGTAAAATGCATTCGCTTTGTCGGCCGTCTCCAACTGGTATGCCGCTGGTTTTACCTCTGGCGCTGGATTGCTTAAGCGTGTGAATTTAGCACGGCTATTCCAGTTACCGAACAAGCTTTGCATTTGAGTCTCAACTTCTTTGGCATCAAAATCACCAACCAAAGACATTTGAGCCTGGTTAGCACCGTACATCGTTTCATAAAAACGTTTTACTTCAGGCAGCTTGGCATTTTTGTATTCTGCAATAGATTCTTCAAACGTTGGGGTATAACGGATATCGCCCTTTTTAAATTGATTGATTGCGCGAGCAAGTTCTTTTGCACCAACGGCATTTGGCTCATTTTTGCTGGCTTCAATTTGCGTCAGATTCTCATTCCGCAGTTGTTCAAATTCGGTTGCCGGAAAAGTTGGCGATCTGAGTACGTCACGTATCAATGCCAGGACTTCTGGCAAATTTTTGCGTATCGTATCGAAGCGGACAGTCAGGTTTTGCCCTTGGCCAGAGATGCGTACCTTGGCTTTAAGTGCATCAAATTGCGTAGCGATTTCTGCCCGGCTTAATTTGCCTGCACCGTACATCAGCATATCGGCGGCAAGATCTGCATTGGCTGTTTGACCAAATAAGCTTTTCTCATCGCCAAATTCAAGCACGATTTGTCCAGAGACCGCGTTGGCACGAGTTTTCTTTGATATCAGCGCTAGCTTCATGCCATTGCTTAGGCTTAGCTTTTGTGTGCGCTTATCGATATTCGACGTGCTGACGTCAAACGCTTCGCCTTCTGCAACTGCGGCACGCCCTTGGTAACCTGCAACGAGCTTGTTGACATCGGGAGTGACTGGAATATCGGTGCGGTCAATTGTTTTAACTGGCACAAATTGACCAAAAGTACGGTTGGTTTCTTTGAAGTAGTTTTCAGCCGCACGTTGTACATCGGCGACCGTCAAAGCTTCTATACGGTCTCTGCTGATAAAGAACAGACGCCAATCTCCTTTGGCGATCGATTCCGATAATTGGATCGCCAGACGCTGTGCATCGTTAATTGTCTTATCAATGTCGTTGAGCATGCTTGACTTAGCACGTTTTAATTCGGCTTCCGTGATCGGATGTTTTTTCAGACTCTCGATATTCTCCAGCAATAGTCTGCGCGCTTCTGGAATCGATTGTGTTTTTGAGAGTTCACTCCAAAAGATGATGTAACCCGGCTCTGCCAGATCGAGTACCCATGCCGACGTATTCACGGCCTTTTTTTGCTCTACCATCGCTTTGTGCAAACGGCCATTTGGTGTATTGCCCAAGATGTCGCCCAAAGCGGCAATCGCTGCAGAATCAGGATGCGCTCCGGCTGCAGTTGGGTATAAGACAGCGATAAGTTGGGTGTCTGATATGCGGTTGACCGTGATTTCACGTGCACCATCGCGTGGCGCATCCATGGTGTAAGTCGGTTCAATTACGCGGCTTGGTTTGGCGATGGCGCCGAATTTGCTTTCTATCATTGCCAAAGTAGCGGCAATATTGAACTTGCCTGTGACGACCAATACGGCATTATCCGGTTGATAGTATTTACGATAAAAGGCTTTCAGGTTTTCTATCTTGACGTTTTCTACGTCACTACGCGCGCCGATTGTGTTGTGCCCGTAGTTATGCCAATCATAGGTCACTGCTGTAAGCTGTTTCCACAATACACGATTGGGATTGTTCTCACCCATCTCCATTTCATTGCGGACGACAGAAAATTCTTTATCCAGTTCCGTGCGCAAGATCGTACTGTTGACCATGCGATCTGCTTCCATACCCAAGGCCCAGCTTAGATTTTCATCGGAGGCGGGGAAAGTCTCAAAGTAATTAGTGCGATCCATAAACGTGGTGCCATTAAAGCTCATGCCGCGTCGACCTAACTCTTGCATGATATTGCCTTGCGTCGTTGTACCTTTAAAAACCATGTGTTCTAACAAATGAGCCATACCGGTTTCACCGTAGTTCTCATGACGGCTGCCAACCAGATAGGTAATATTGACCGTGGTAGTTGGTTTGGATGCATCCGGTGCTAACAACACGCGCAAGCCATTTGTTAAGCGGTATTCAGTAATGCCTTCAACCGTGCTTAGCTGGCTAGCTTTGGCAGAGCTACTCCGCGCATCAGTTGTTGCGCTGGTTGCTGTAGTTGTGTCAGCAGCGATGCTCAGGCCTGTTACAGCAAACGATAAGGCAATTGCCAGGACGATAGGTTTTAAGCGCATTGTTTCTCCATGATGGGCTTAGGGTTGGACCACATCTTGAATTAAATTATGTGGCGATGAAAATTTGTTACAAAGTAGGCGACATTACACTAGTGTAATTTAAATAACAAGTAGAGACGAGCGCATGATCAATTAGATGCTCATGCCATTCTGCCAGCGGGGAAGGCCACTGGCGACGCGATCATTTTGCGCCATTGGCGGGTAGTGATGACGATGGAGGCAATCAAACAAGTAATACCAAAAACCGGCCAAGGGATAGAAAATAAAAGTCGTGGAATAGCAAAAAAAATGCCTATGCTTAACATTAAACCTATGACGATCCCTGTCAAATTTGAGGATAAATGTGGGGAGCTTTGCCTGGAATAATCACGTAGCAAGTAGCCCGCTGGTAACAGAAAAGCACAGGCAATAGAGATAATATCGATATAAAGTTTGCTGTCGCCCCCTAAGAATGCTGTCACGGCGCAGTTTACGACCAGAGCTACGCTCCAAATTGTCAGATATTGAGCTAGCAGCTTTTTTGCTAAAAATAGATTGAGGATATTTTTTGCAGGGGCAGTTGGTGACAATAAAACTAGCGCTTGTTCCGTCGCGGTTTTGTTAATCCAGATCGCTATATTTTGGGCAAAAAATACTGTAGGAAACATCACAGCAAACAAGACTAAAGTAGCGGTGAAAGCTATCGACATTTCGCCATGGCCATAAAATAAGTAGAAAATCAAAATAACTGCCGGCGATAAAATGATCGATATAACCAGTGTCGGCAAATTGATACTTGATCCTAAAACATACTTAATCAAAGTATTAGACTTTGTTTTTTTTGTACAGGCTTCTTTCAAAGATGCGTTATAACCTAGTTGTACAAATCGATTCCAGTAGTTATACAAGCCTTCTACGTTGTAAGGAGTCCGGCCCTCTGACATAGCCTCAGTAACTCGACGATTTGTTTCTTGCCAGGCCCAGTGTGCGTCGCCACCTTTTGGGTAGGTAAGATATAAAGTCAGTGCGGCCAACGCGATGGAAAGACAAAGAATAAACAGCACAATAGTTAGCTCGTCAAAATAATTGAACGCATGGTTCATGTTGGGAAATTTTCTAGCTAAAAACAGCGCTACTATCCCTAGCATCACAAACATTACAGATTGAAAACGTATCAATAGCGAGAAGCTAATAAAAATCAGGCTGATAAGAGCAAAACACAGCCCAAAGTGTTGCATCTTAATTGCTAGTAGCGAAGAGCAAATAAGCGACGAAAACAACCAGACCAACAGAGTAAGGCATATGATTTTTTTCCTTAAATGCGGCACTAAGCGTGCGTTGGTCGGTGAGTTTTGACGAAGTGCGCTTTGTGAAAACATGGTGAACCACAGCGCCACTAAAAAGCCAAGTGGAATCGCGGAGAGCATAGCGACGTCCTGCCACTTGTGTAAGGTGACTTCTGCAAATAAACCGATTACTGGTGTCGATACCAGCAATGCCCACGTTAATCCTAATGACCCCAGATTACGTCTCTCATACACCGCCTGCATCAGTATCTGTTTATAGGCGTTCACTTAGTTACCTCAACAAATAAATCCTCCAGATTCATGGTTTCAATCCGTAAGTTGGCGTTTGATTTACTGATCGCAGCGATTTCTTCCTCGCTGGTTTGTATGACCACACTGACCATACCATTGCGGTCTTGTTCTCTGCGGATTTCATGAGCGAACTTGATTTGGTTAATGTCAGCACTGCTGCCAATGATGCGCCTGGCGGTTTCCAGCAAGCTATCCAGTGGCGATTGCAGACTGATTTTTCCGTCTTTTAAAAACGCGACGTCCAAAGCGATACGCTCAAGGTCGGACAAAATATGCGTGGAAAAAATCACCGTCGTATGTTGGTCAATCACGCCATTAATCAGTTCGCGTAAAAATTCTCTTCGACCCACAGGATCTAAACTTGATACCGGCTCATCCAGGATCAATAATTCTGGATCATGTGCCAGTGCGCGGATAATTGACAGGCGTTGTTTTTCACCGGCGGATAATTTGCCTATTGTTTTATTTTGCATCACCGGGTTGACGCCCCAGCGCTCCATCAGATCTTTGACTTTTTGTGTATTCCAGCGAGGGTAGAGCGCTTGAAAATAGTCCAGCATTTGCAAGGGCGTCAGCTATTCAAATAAATCATTTTTTTGCGGTACATAACCAATTTTGGCACGCGTCGTAGTGCTTAAGTCGCTTACTGATTCACCAAATAATCTGACTTCGCCCTGATCAATTTCTCGCAAGCCGAGCATGCATTCAAGCAGCGTAGATTTGCCCGCGCCGTTGCGGCCTAATAAGCCTATTACTTTGCCTGGTGTAATTTTCCAGTTGGTCGATTGCAGTACCGCTTGTGTGCCGAAATATTTGTGGATATTACTGATGTCTACGATCGCTGGACTCATTTTATTTCCTTGAGAATTTTTTTGAAAAGTGCCATAGCTGTGTCGCTATCTAGTTCTAACTGTCTTGCCTCACAGGCAGCGCGCTCTAATGTTGGCCTGAGCAAATTGCTGCGATCGGTAGCGCTTCGCGCAGTCTTATTGCCCTCTGCGACTAACATGCCTTTACCTCTGTTGCGTTGCAATATGCCTTCGGTTTCTAGCATGTTGTAGGCTTTGGACACGGTCATAGGATTAAGCGCCAGCGCCTGAGCGACTTCCCGTACCGACGGCAAGACATCGCCCGGTGCTAGCTGTCCTCCCGCTACCAGGCGCCGAGTCTGGTCTATCAATTGGCGATAAATAGGTTCTGCAGAACCGGTCGCAATTGAAAACAAGTTGGTGGAATGGATGCTCATTAGCTCACTTTGATAATTAAATACTGTATTACTTAACTAATACAGTATATGTAAATTCTTTACGCGTCAAGTATTTTTAGGTTGTTTGAACGCGCATCCGATTTGATTGATAGCAGAACCTGAGCCTCTGGCGCTTGATAAGTTTGATCCATTTTGATCACAGCCCACAAAAAATGCTGTACATCAATGCTAGTTCCAATACAAAATGAAAACTAATTGTCATTTAACTTCTATTTCACTTTTCTAAAATGAACCAAGAAAATTCTGGTCTGGCGCTGGAGCTGACACAGCTCAGCAAACAGTACGGTCGGCCTGCGGTTGACCAGCTTAATCTTCAGGTAAAACGCGGTGAGTTATATGCTTTGCTGGGGCCAAATGGTGCTGGTAAGACGACGACCTTGCGGATGGTGGCGGGTTTGCTGGTGCCGGATTCTGGTAGCGTAAAAATCCTTGACGTTGATCTTGCCAACAATCCCGCGCTTGCTAAGCAAAAGCTGGCCTACCTGCCGGATGATCCCATGCTGTACAACAAACTCAAGCCGTTTGAGTATCTTGAGTTTGTCGCTGGCTTGTGGGGCATGTCTGCCGCGGATGCCGAGAGCAAGGCGCGTGAGTTGCTGGAGTGGTTAGACCTGAGCAAGCATGCGGATGAATTGACCGAGGGTTTTTCGCGCGGGATGAAGCAAAAGCTGGCACTCGCCGGAGCCCTGATCCACGCGCCTGAACTGATTATTCTTGATGAACCTTTAACTGGTCTGGATGCAGCCGCTGCTAGGCAAGTCAAAGACCTTTTGCTCAAGCACGTGCAAGCGGGTGGTACGGTGATTTTGACCACGCATATTCTGGATGTAGCGGAGCGTCTGGCCGAACGGATAGGGATTATCCAAAACGGTAAGTTGATTGCCGAAGGTACTTTAGATGAATTGCGTAGCCAGACCAGCCATAGCGTAAATGGTGTGACTGACGCGAATGGTGCGAATGGTGCGAATAGTGTATTTAGCCGAGCAGCCACTTTGGAAGAGGTGTTCTTGCAATTGACGGAGCCTGCCTGATGTTGATTTTAGCCGCAACGATAGCGGCAACAATCGTCACAACAACAGTCACAGCCGCAGCTTTAACGGCAATGATCGCTAGGTACTCCCAATATCCTTTATGTGGAGTCAATTTCAAATGAAGCTGCCATTTAAAGTCGGTAGTGCACTATGGTTATTGGCGCATGAGTGCCGTATGTTTGTGTACGACATGGGTGGCGGTAAAACGAATCAGACAGACAGCAAAACAGGCAAAGTGAAAGCTGCGCGACGTGGTGTGTCGACCATGGGGAAAATCAGTTTCAGCCTGCTGTTTGTTCTGGCGCATCTGGGCGTGTGGAGCATTATGCGCAAAGTCCCTGCGCTCAAAGCCGACCCTTCCGCTGTGATCATCATGGGAGCAGGCGCGCTGCTGGCCGTTGTGTTTAGCTTGATGTTGTCATTTGCCCTTAACCGTAGCGTCAAGGTTTTATTCGAGCGCGCTGATCTGGATTTGCTGCTGTCGTCGCCATTGTCTTCCCGCTCTATTTTTAGTGTCAGGCTGATCGCGGTGGTGTTGAGCGTTGCTTCGCTATTCTTGCTGTTACTAACGCCGGTGGCGCATGTGGGTTTGCTATTGGGGCAGCCGCGCTGGCTGGGAATTTATCCGGTATTGCTGAGTCTGGCGGTGATTGCATCGTCGTTTGCGATGTTGTTGACCTTAGGGCTGGTGCGCTGGCTAGGTGTGCGGCGCACTTTGACGGTGGCACAATTGATTGGTGCTTTGACTGGCGCATCCATCTTTTTGGTGACGCAGATATTTAATAATCTAAGCCAGGATTATCGTCAGCGGGTATTTGCCGTTTTCCAGCCTTTACTCAAAGCAGATGCTTTAATGGGCGCACAAAGTTGGTTGTGGTTGCCAGCACGCGCATTATTTGGTTCGCCTTTAAGCATGTTGATGATGGCGAGTCTGGGCTTGGCTAGCTTTTTGATTACGGTACATTTAACACACCGGTTTTTTGTGCGAGGTGTACAGCAAGTGGGCGGTATGGCAAGTACATCGGCGGGCAAACAGCTGCGCACCGCGAGCGCGATTAAACTCCAGTTCCGCTCTGGTTTATGGCGCAGCGTTGTCGTAAAAGAGTGGCGCCTAATTTTACGTGATCCGCAATTGATCTCTCAAGTGCTGCTGCAATTGCTGTACATGTTGCCGATGTTTTTCGTTGCTTTTAAAAACGGTGCCGTACTACCCGGAGTGGCAGCCATGCTGACTTTTATTTCCGGCTCTTTGTCGGCTTCTTTAATTTGGGTAATCGTGTCCGCAGAAGATGCGCCCGACTTATTACGCGCCGCGCCGGCGAATTATCACGTTATCCGCAATGCCAAATTGAGTGCGGCAGTGTTGCCTGTATTTGTATTGCTTTTGCCGTTTTTGTGCTGGATGACGTTTAACAATGTATTGCTTGGTTTATCGCTGACGGTCATGGTGCTATTGTCGATGAGCAGTGCTGCGTTGATGAACTTATGGCTGGCGCAACCTGGCCAGCGGGCGCAGTTTAATAAGCGTGGCAAAGTTGGATTTGTCGCAGGCTTGCTAGACTTTTTCAGCGGAGTCGCCTGGGCCGCTACGACTTATGTCAGCATGCAATTTGGGCTGTGGGGATTTCTACCGCTAACAATAGGTTTGCTAGTACTTGGTGCCGCTTGGCTGATGCGAACCAAAGGGAATTGAGATGACAGGATTGATCATGTGTCTGGCAGAAGTAAATTGCTGTAAATAAGTTCTGCTATTGATTGCAAATTGAGCGCACTCATACACACTTAGAGCGTGCTTAGAATCGACGCTGTTTCTTAATTGGCCGTTAATTAACCGTTGCTTGTGATGTTGGATTCATCGCTTCGCATGGCTTGGTATTTAAAGTATTAATATAAATACTCCCGGTAGGTATATTTAAGTTGTCCAGAGAAAAACTAGACAATTAGCCGATTTGATAAAAATTTATGGGGAGTATATGTTATTCCTGGAATTTTTCCGAATAACAAAAGAATGTTCCTGAGCAAAAAGGTAACTGCTAAGGTCAATTGGTTTTATGTAGCTCTTGATGTGAATTTGATGTGAATTCGTCGCCCACCCACTCTATTTGATTGATCTTGTGATGACATTTTTTACTAAAAAACGTTTTATCCTCGCTGTCGTGATATTACTTATTGCTGGCGCCGCAGCCAGCTACTACCAAAAAAAGCAAAAGGCCAGTAAGGATGAGGAGCCACAATTTAAGACCGCCATCGTCGACAAAGGCAACCTGACCCAAACTGTAACTGCCAGCGGCACACTCAATCCGGTTGCGCTCATCAGCGTGGGTTCGCAAGTATCTGGCACTGTGGTGGAGTTGAATGCCGATTTCAACGACAGGGTTAAAAAAGGGCAAGTGTTATTGAAGCTGGACCCGACCATTTTTAACGCCCAGATTAAACAGAGCGAAGCCACGTTGGCATCGGCCGAATCGTCCAAGCGGCTGGCGGTGGCAAACTTAGATCGTAATCAAAAACTGGTTTCGCTGAGCTATATTTCTGGCGCATCGTTAGACCAGTTGAAGCGTGAGGTAGAAGTGGCCGATGCCAATATCAAACTCGCCAGAGCGCAGCTGGATCGGGTGCAGGCGGATTTTAATAACAGCGTGATCCGGTCACCGATTGATGGCGTCATCATCAAGCGCACGATTGATATGGGGCAAACGGTAGCGGCATCTTTCCAGACACCGAACCTGTTCCAGATTGCGCGTGATCTGACCAAAATGCAGATTGATACCAATGTGTCTGAAGCCGATGTGGGATCGTTAAAAGACGGCCAGGCGGCGCGTTTTGTGGTGGATGCCTACCCCGACCGTGAGTTTGATGCGAGCTTGCGCCAGTTCCGGCTTGCAGCCAATGTCCAGCAAAATGTAGTGACGTATAACGTCGTCTTGGACGTGGATAACAAAGATGAATTATTAAAGCCAGGCATGACGGCGCAGGTGCGTCTGGTTGTCGGTAATCGCCAGAACGTATTGCGCATCCCCACCGCTGCACTACGTTTTAAATTGAGTGATGAGGAGATCGCCAAAGAAGCGAAGTTGAAGAAAGAGGCTGAGAAAAAAGCGGCAGAATCAGGTGCTGGGTCAAGTGCAGTGACAAGCGCAGCCTCGGCCAGCGCATCTGTTGTGCCTCGCCCAGAAGCAGAGGACGATGTGTCTTTCCGTAGCAAGGGCGAGATGACGCGCTCATTTAAAATTTTTGTGCTTGATGAAAAAAACAAAGCTAAGCCTGTCGATATTAAAATTGGTTTGTCTAATTTTCGCTATACCGAAGTGCTTTCTGGCGATCTAAAGCCTGGCGATAAAGTGATTATCAGATCACTGGATATTGCCAATGCAGGATCGCACTAATGGTAAGCACAAAAATGGATACGAAAGGCAAGGCTATAAATCAAACGGTAGCTCAGTCTCAAGCTCAGACGCAAGCTGAGGCTCAGCCACTGATCGATATCCGTAAGGTGACTAAAAGTTACTTCTCCGGCGGTATTGAGACCCAGGTTTTATTCGGGATCAATCTGTTGGTACCGCAGGGTGATTTTTTAGCCGTGATGGGGCAATCGGGTTCTGGCAAATCAACGCTGATGAATATTTTTGGTTGTCTGGACCAGGCGACCAACGGTACTTACCGCTTAAATGGGGTGGATACGTTAACTTTGTCACGCAGTGAATTAGCGACGATACGCAATCGTACAATCGGTTTTGTATTCCAGAGTTTTAATCTGATTAAAAGGATGAGCGTTGCAGAGAATGTCGCCTTGCCGCTCATTTATGCCGGTGTATCACGCGATAAAGCATACAAAAAAGCCTTGGTCGAACTGGAGCGGGTAGGCTTAAAAGAGTACGCAAAACGTTTGCCGAATCAACTTTCTGGTGGCCAGCAACAACGGGTGGCAATTGCCCGCGCATTAGTCGCTGATCCACCGCTGATTCTAGCGGATGAGCCAACCGGTAATCTGGATACTCAAACCAGCGTCGAGATCATGCGCTCTTTGCAGCAGTTAAATGCCGAGCGCGGCATTACGATTTTACTGGTGACACATGAGCCAGATATTGCCGCGTATAGCAAACGTTTAGTCCGCCTCAAAGATGGCCATGTTTTATACGATGGCCCGGCGGTAGAGGGTTTGCAACAGCTAGCGCAAAGCCACGAGGCGCATGCACAGGTTTCTTCACAGGCGGCTACACAAGCGGCTGCAACCGCTTCCAATAACTATATGTCACAAGATCAGAGCGGAGTCGGATTATGAATTTTCTTCAAGTTTTTATTGAAGCATTCCGCTCCATGAATGCCAATCGGCTGCGTACCTCGCTGACTATGCTGGGTATCATCATCGGCATCACCTCGGTAGTAATGATGTTGGCTGTAGGCGAAAGCGCTAAGAAATTTATCTCGAAAGAGTTAGAGGTATTGGGTAGTAATTTGATGATCGTATCGCCGGGTGCCAATCGTACTCAAGGTGTGCGGGCGCGCACAGGTACAGCGCCTTCTTTATCTGTAGATGATGCACTGGCGCTCAATGAATTACCTAGCCTGAACGGCGCAGCTCCAGCTTTGCAAGGGTTTTTTCAGATCGCGGTTGGCAATGACAATACCAACAGCGCGGTACTTGGGATCACGCCAGAGATGTTTAAGGTGCGTAACTGGAAAGTTGATCAGGGCAATTATTTTAGTGATTCTGATATCCGCGGCGCAGCTCGTATGGTCGTGATCGGTAAAAAGTTAGCCGAGCAGTTTTTTTATAAAACCAATCCACTCGGTCAGTTTGTCCGCATTGATAATGTGCCGTTTCAGGTGGTTGGCGTATTGCAGGGCGAGGGACGGATGTTTGATGGCGGTGATCTGGGCGAGATGGTCTTGATCCCGATCACAACTGCCCGCGCAACCTTGATGCGCAGTCCTTTTCCCTCTAATGTGCATTATGTAGTGGTACAGGCAAAAGACGATAAATCACTGAAGGACGCCGACCAAGATATTAAAGACATGCTGCGTGATCGCCATCATATTAAGTCCGAACAAGAAGATGATTTTCGAATTGATAACTTGGCGTCCATTGCAGAGACCGGCGCCAAAATCAGTGCAGGCCTGGCCGCCATGCTGGGCGCAATTGGTGCGATTTCATTGATTGTGGGCGGTATTGGCATTATGAACATCATGCTGGTATCGGTGACTGAGCGTACCCGCGAGATTGGCATACGGATGGCGATTGGTGCCAAGCCGCGCGACGTGCTGTTACAGTTTTTGACGGAAGCGGTAGTGATTTGTTTAGTCGGCGGCGTATTTGGTATTTTGCTGGCAAGTGCGGGTGCCGCCGCCATTACTTCGACGGGTAAGCTGGATGTAGAAATCGGCTTTGGCGCAATGCTGGTTGCTTGTGGTTTTGCCAGTTTTGTCGGAATTTTCTTTGGATTTTATCCGGCACGCCGGGCGTCTTTGCTGTTGCCGGTGGATTGTTTACGCTACGAATAGAGTGGTGATTGATGATATGTACGATAAAGTAAGAACTAAAGTAGGAATAGAACTTGCATTGTTATAAAAATAGCGCAAAATTAATAAAACGTTATTTCTCGTTTTAAGTAGTTAGCTTGCGTGATTCGTAACTAATCCAAAGAAGTTCCATAACCATCAGGAGCAATTAATAATGACCGTGCAGATGACCGTACCTATCATTATTGATTTTGAAGCCTCTGGGTTTGGCAAAGGCAGTTATCCGATCGAGGTCGGATTCTCCGGGCGACATGGTGAAGGCTGGTGTACTCTGATTCGCCCGGAAGACGACTGGCAACACTGGGATGTGGAGGCCGCCAAAGTGCATCACATCCCGCGTGAGATTTTAGTCGAGCGTGGCCGCTCGCCGGATTATGTGGTTGATCAGCTCAATAGTTTTTTAAATGGGCATACGGTCTACACTGATGGCTGGGCGCAGGATTATGTCTGGATGGCACGTTTGTTTGATGCGGCCGGCAGAGTGCCGCGTTTTAAACTGGCAGATTTGCGCGAGATTATTACCGACGATCAGCAGGCTTTATGGCATGCGACTAAGGACCGGATACAGGATGAATTGCATGTATCTCGGCATCGTGCCAGCACCGACGCGCGGGTACTGCAATTGACCTGGTTGCGTACCTACGATGCCAAAACTAATGCTAAGATCAATACTAGGATAGATGCGGACAGAACTGCTAACGCAATTGCCAGTCCAAATATAAAGCCAGTCAACAAAGCAGGCGGTTTCGCAGTATGACGTATGCTACTCCGACAAACGGGAGCACATAATTTGCTTACTCAAATCACTTCACAAGCGCAGCTGGATAACGATCTCTCCAACTTATCCCGACAGACTGATGCCACGATAGAGAGTGAGCCTGCGCAGACCATCGTGCTGATTTTAAAAGCGATTGCTCTGGCAGAAGTCAGTCTCGAATTTAAAGCAGATGCAGTAGTCCTAGGCGAGTTACATTGCAAAATCGGGAACTGCCGCATTACGTTGCACGACCCCTCGGGTATCCGTGATTTTGAAATCGCTTTAGAGTACGCAGAAAAAAGTAATAGTCTGGAGCTAAAAGCAGATGTGCTACATGGCTTAGCTCGTACCTTCCTTGCGTTTGGTGATACCAATAGCGCTTTGCAATATGCAGAAAAAGCGATAGCTATAGAGCGGCAGGTAGACAGACCAAAAAAATTCGCGCAAATACTGATCACCCTCGGCTTTATATTTACGATTACCCAACAATTTGAACGTAGCCTCACTATCTATAAAGAAGCATATATTCTTTGTGAAAAAAATCAGGATCAGGATAGCCTGGCAAGGGTTAAAAATAATTGGGCAGACAGCCTGATTATTTATTATGAAGTACAGAACGAAGATGGCGCATCGCCAGACGTACAGATGCTCGACGACGCTATTTTGTACACGCGCCAATCGCTAGTCCATGCGCAAACTAATAAGATGGTGAGAACTCAGTTGCTGGCGACAGAAACGCTGGCACACGCGCTGGAAGAGCGGGGGTTATATGATCTCGCTCTGCAAGAGTTAGGGCATGGATTAGATCAATTTTCGGGCTATGGCTTTGCCAAAGAAGAGCTGGATATTAAGGTCCGTATCGGTGCCTTGCAGTTGCGTATGCAGCAGTTGCAAGCAGCAGTCGCATCGATGATAGAAGCCCGTGATTTTGCGATGAGATTAGGTAATTATCCGCATCTGGCCGATTTACTTAAAATTCTTTCGCATGCGTATGAGATGGTTCAGAATTTTGAGGCGGCCTTAAAAGTCTACAAAGAATTCCACACGATTACACTCAAAGCGCGTGATCAAAGAGCACAAGTCAGCGCCCAGATTTTTGCTGCCAAAATGGATTTGGAACGGGCGCAGCAAGAAGCAATAGTCCATAAAAATCGGGTCAACCAGCTAGAAGATTTTAATCGTACCTTGCGGGTGCAGGTTAATGAAGATACCTTAACCGGCTTACCAAACCGGCGTGCGCTGGAAGAAAAAATGGCGACGCGTTTAACCGGCACAATCACCAATGTCGCATTCGCAATGGCCGATATTGATTTCTTTAAAAAGGTCAATGATGGCTACTCACATTTGGTCGGTGACGAGGCACTGCGTCAGGTTGGGCGCTTGATCTCATCTTGTCTGCGCTCAGGCGACATGGCTGCGCGTATTGGTGGGGAAGAGTTCGCTTTATTATTTGACCGCACCGCAAAATCAGTCGAAGCCTGCGAACGTATACGCAACGTGATTGCAGCCTATGACTGGAGCACAGTAGCCGTAGGCTTGCATATCACCATGAGTTTTGGGGTGACGCACATCAGAGACGGCGACGATTTAAAAGCCATGATGGTTCGGGCTGATGCGGCCTTATATCGCGCCAAAGACAACGGCCGTAATCGGGTAGAAAAAGCATAAGTATCTTTTTTACTTTGATCCAAGCTTATTGAAGCCGTTAGTAGACTAAAAAACATGACTCAAACTGTACGTAAAATCGAATGTGATGTGCTGGTAATCGGCGGTGGTATTAATGGTGCTGGCATTGCGCGTGATGCTGCTGGCCGAGGACTATCCGTCGTGCTGTGCGAAAAAGATGATCTTGCTTCACACACCTCATCTGCCTCCTCCAAACTAATACACGGTGGCCTGCGCTATCTGGAATATTATGAGTTTGGCCTGGTCAGAAAATCGCTGATTGAGCGCGAAGTATTATTACGTTCCGCCCCGCATATCATCACGCCCCTGCGTTTTGTGATGCCGCACATGCAAGGCCTGCGTCCTGCATGGATGTTGAGGGCAGGTTTATTTTTGTATGATCATCTGGCAAGGCGCGAATTATTGCCCGGATCTACCGCCATCAATTTAAAAAAACATCTGGCTGGTCAGGCTTTGCAAGCTAATTTAAGTCGTGGCTTTGAATACTCAGATGGCTGGGTAGATGATGCGCGTCTGGTCGTATTAAATGCAATCGATGCGGCAGAAAAAGGTGCCACCATCATGACCCACACGCGCTGCGAATCCGTGGTGCAGCAAGATGGTAAATGGCTGGCGCAATTACGTGATACATCCGGTGCTGCTGCCGCTGTCAATCAAATTACCGAGGTCTGCGCAGCTAGCCTGATCAATGCGACTGGCTCGTGGGCAGCACAATTACAGCAAGCTATTTTGCCGCAGCAGACTGCCAGAACTTTGCGTTTAATCAAAGGCAGTCACATCGTAGTGAAGCGCATGTTTGATCATCCGTATGCGTATATTTTTCAGCATCCTGATGGCCGCATCGTTTTCGTTATTCCCTATGAAAATGACTTTACTCTGATCGGCACCACCGACATTAACTACCAGGGCGATATCAATAAAGTGGTGATCGACGCGGCTGAAATTGATTATCTATGTGAGCTGAGTAGCCTCTATTTCAAGCAAGAAATTCAACCCAAAGACGTACTGTGGTCTTATTCTGGTGTGCGGCCATTAGTCGATGACGGCAGCGTGGATGCCAAAGCAATTACCCGCGATTATCATTTGGAATTGTCGGACTCCGCCGCACCGCTACTAACCGTCTTTGGTGGCAAGATTACGACCTTTCGCAAGCTGGCAGAAGAAGCGATCAATTTAATCACGCCTGCACTCGCTAAATCTGCACTCACTCAATCAGGTAGAGATAAATTCAGCGCTATCAAACCCGCCTGGACCGCAAATGCCTGCTTGCCCGGCGGCGATGTTTTTGGTGATCGGCCAGATAACCGCGCTGTATTGGAGTTCGATGATTTTATTAAACGTCTACGCCGCGATTATCCGTGGATGCCAAGCCCGCTATTAAAACGCTACGCCCGCGCTTACGGCACCCGCATTAAGCATCTGCTAGAGGGCATTAACGCTCTGGCGCACATGGGCGAAGAAATCGCACCTGGCTTGTACGCAGCAGAGGTCAGCTACCTGATCCACCACGAATGGGCACGCAATGCCGAAGATATTTTATGGCGCCGCTCAAAGTTGGGTTTGCATGTACCGCCAGGTACAGCAAGCGTGTTGGATGCCTGGATCGCCAGCAAATAAGCCATGATTTACGCTAACTGAAACCTCATTTTGAGGATTTGACTAAAAGCATACGACCACAATACATAGCTACAGAATCAGTAAAAAGTTCGTCTGGCAGCCCAAGTAAGAGCCTGGATTAATATACTCCCTGTTATTTATTTAAAGCTCCCCGTATCGTCTAATGATTATATTGATAGTAAAAATATACTTGTGGTAAGTATATTTATTTAAAAGAGATTAGCGATAGATTAAATTGGGTGATTGGTAACAGCGATTACTCCCGATAGAAAAGTGTCGTTGCCTAGCTCTTAGGTAATCTACCTGCCCGTTTTCTATTGGTTCGTCCAGCCAACTATCACCGTCTCTCGCAATCTGATCCCACTATCTTGCGTACTGTCGCATCCCGGTAGCGCCATGCAGCGTGATTGCTTACAGTCACTCTACGCAATCCGTTATGACTACCCACAGAGCATCAGAGGAGAACAAAATGAACAAATCAGAATATATGAATGCCCTCAAGCAATCGCTGGATGGCTTACCTACAGCGGTAGTGGAAGAAACCATGTGGGCTTACGAGAGCAAATTTATTGACGCTTTAATGGCGGGGCTCAGCGAAGAGCAAGTTGCTGCCAGTTTGCCTTCGCCACAATTGGTCGCTGCGCAACAACGCAGTAAAGCGCGCCTGGATGCGTTTAAGCATCGCGCTAGCCCGGCTAATCTGGCGGCTTTGCTGGTGGCTCTGTTAGGCGTGATCGTGTTTAACTTATTTATGATTATTCCGGCGATTGTGTATGTCAGCATGCTCGTGGCAGCCTACGTCACTTCATTAAGTTTCTATGTTGCTGGCATTGCGATTGCAGCAGGTGGTCTGTCCGGCGTAGAACATTTTAAATTTGACATGCCGTCGCACAACCATCATGTGGTGATCATGGATGACCATGATCTCAAATTCCATGGTCGTAAAAATGTCACCGTCGATATTACGCCAGGCGGAATTAATACTGAAGATGGTGATACCGCGTCGTCTGATTCTGTGGAGCCGATGTCTTCCACCGGTTCTAAAACAACTACCAATAATCCAGTCAATAGCGCCTCCAGCATTGTAGCGAATAGCGCATCTAGTGCTGTAGCCAGCAACACTCTCGGTGCAACCACCATCGCAATAGAAAGCAAGGGTGAGCAAGGCGGTATTCAAGTCAATGTTGACAATGGTTTGAATCGATACCATGTCATGCAAGGTATTGGCCTTCTGCTCGGTGGTATTGCCTTATTCATGCTGTGTCTCTTTATGACGAAATACACTTTCATCGGCTTCAAAAATTACTTGCAATGGAATATTTCGCTGCTGCGCTTGCCTGCTCACGCAACTGCCTGAGAACCCAGCCTAAAACATCATTTTAATTTTTGCACCCACGTTATTTGTTTATTTATTTGCAGGAGAAAATCATGAGAAATATCATCAAAACAGGTCTAGGCATGTTGTTACTCGCCATCGTTTTAATTGGCTTAAGCGCGGTCGTAATGCGGGCGCATGCAGCATCTGTCTCAATAGTGATATCCGCTGCGTCAGCCGCATCAGTTACATCATCTGCCGCCAATAGCGAGGTGCGACCTGTTTATGCTTCCATCGTCAATATCGTGATGAACGGGCCGATTGATCTGGTGCTGAAACAAGCGGCAGTACCTGAGTTGATGGTGCATGGCGAACCTAATATGTTGGCTCGCGTGACTACCAGAATCGAAGGCAATACTTTGTATATCGGCACCCGTGGCATGTTCATCGTGATCCGTCAGCCCTTGCGTATAGAGATGGCGCTACCTGCGCTAGAAAAATTGCAAATGCAGGGTAGTGGTGATGCCATGATCAAAGGCTTTCATGGAAGACAGTTTGAAACCATCTTGCGTGGCTCTGGCAACCTCCAGTTTGAGGGCGATTATCAGCAAGTACTGGCCAATGCGGTTGGCAGCGGCGATGTCAATCTGGTCTTGCCCAACAGTGACAATATTGAACTGACCGCTATGGGGTCTGGCAATATCAATCTAAAAGGTCAAACTAAACTACTGACGGCAAAAATGAGTGGGTCGGGCAATCTCGACGCCGTGGCTTTACGCGCAAATCTAGCGGTACTCAATGCCAGTGGCTCTTCTGACGCAAAGATCACGGCAACGCAAGAAGTCAAAGTACGTCTCAGCGGCAGCGGCGACGCTAGAATTTACGGCAATCCTACTAAACGTACAGTACAGAGCTCTGGCTCGGGAGAAGTTAACTGGCAATGAGTTGTTAACTCCAGACTGACATAAAACTGCCCTAGCTAAGTTGCCGCTCTTGGTTGCTTCGCCGGGGCAGTTTTGTATCTGCTCTAAAGCGCTGATTTTGTCGCACCGCAACCACTTATTATTAAAGTTTATTCTGATAAAAATAAGTTTCAAAGAATAAAAGTCAGTTTCGTTGATATGATCCAGTTTAATATTCTTCCGTGACCGCTTGGTAGTGAAACTCTATTTACACACGACAATTTTCTGCAATAATCAATCCGCATTTGTAAAATAAGTTTCATCAGCGGTGCGGACTGTCTGCAGATCACTTTCAGGCATGCCGGTTTTTTACTCAACTTGACCGATCCAGAATCATGACTGCTATTCAAAGTAAGTGCTTGACCTTGTTGCTTGTTGCGTTTTGCTCCATCAGTATGATTGGTGCAGCCAATGCACAGGAAAATCCTATGCTGTTCCTTAGCCGTGCTAACGCAGTAGTGGCGAAAGCGGCGGGGTTGACTAAATCATGGGAAGTACCTGCAGAGGGTCCTAAGCTGCAAAAGAAGAAAAAAATCGTTTTTATCGCAGCCGACTTAAGTGACCCAGGTATCGTTGGAGTTTTCAACGGGATTAAAGAGGCTGTGAAAGGTGCTGACTGGGAACTGTTATATATCGATTGTCGGGGCAGATGCAATCAAGGCGCGGCGATTGTAAGTCAGGCTCTGGATATGGCACCGGACGGCATTATTTTAGCGGGCGTGGATGCAACGAGTCAGGCCAAGGGATTAGCCGCTGCTGCCAAAGCAAAAGTACCTGTTGTCGGGTGGCATTCTATGGTGAAGAGCGGACCGTCTGAAGGCTTGTTTACCAATATCACCTCTAACCCAAAAGAGGCAGCACAAATTGCTGCTTTGTATGGTGTGGTGGAATCGAACAGCAAGGCAGGTATTGTCGTTTTCTCCGATATGTCCAGCCCTTACACTGCTGCTAAATCCAATGCGATTGTCGAGGTGATTAAGCAGTGCGAAAATTGTCGCCTGTTGAGCGTTGAAGATGTGCCGGTAGCAGAGGCATATACAAAAATGTCCAAAGTAGTAGAGAACTTAGAAAAAAAATTCGGGACTAAATGGACCCATGCTATTGGCGTTAATGACGTGTATTTTGATCTGATGGAAAAACCAACTATTTCTGCTCTGATGGGTACGAACAAAGTGATAGGTCTTTCTGCTGGTGATGGCTCTTACAGTGCTTTCAAGCGGATTCGGGGTAACTTATTACAAATTGGTACCGTACCAGAACCACTGTTCATGCATGGCTGGCAGTTAGTAGATGAAATGAATCGTGCTTTTTCTGGTGTGGCACCCAGTGGCTATGTCACTCCTGTACATTTAGTTACCAATCAAAATATTGCGTATGACGGCGGACCAAAGAATATGTTTGATCCTGATAACGATTACCGTAATCAGTATTTAAAAATTTGGGCTAAATAATTTCATATTGATAAGTTAGAAGTAGTAAGTAGATATTGATAGCGCACAGAAAACATCAATAATCCAAAACATGACAAACAAAGGGTGAGTGGGAAACCATTGACCCTTTGTTTGTCATGTTTTGCGGTTTTTAGCCTTTACAATGTCTCCATTCATAAAAGATGGAAGCAGTATGCAGACAGGTGCAGAAACAATCATAAAAGCAAGCAAAAAAACTAGTGTAAAAACCACCAAGCATAAGGTAGTCATTATTGGCGGTGGTCCCGCAGGTTTGATGGCGGCAGAAACGGTATCGCAAGCGATTAGTAGCGATGCCACGCAGCTTACTGTTCAGACGGATGTGCAGGTGGATGTGCAGGTGGATGTGCAGGTGGATGTATATGATGCTATGCCCTCAGTCGGGCGCAAGTTTTTACTCGCTGGTAAAGGCGGGATGAACCTCACCCACTCCGAATCTAGCGACGCTTTTCTGGCGCGCTATGGAGATCGCCAACAATATTTAGCTGGCATGTTAGCGAGTTTTGCAGCTACCGAATTAAGAGCCTGGGCAGAGGCGCTGGGCGTCACGACGTTTGTCGGTAGTTCTGGTCGCGTCTTTCCCACCGATATGAAAGCTGCACCGCTTTTACGTGCATGGTTACATCGGTTGCGAGCTGCTGGCGTTGGCTTTCACATGCGGCATCGTTGGTTGGGCTGGGATGGTGATGCACTACGTTTTAGTACGCCAGAAGGCGAGCAAACTGTACAAGCCGATGCCGTTGTATTGGCATTAGGAGGTGGTAGTTGGGCACGCCTCGGGTCAGATGGTGCGTGGGTTACTCCCTTACAGCAGCGAGGTATCGACGTTGCGCCTTTGCAGCCTGCCAATTGTGGTTTTGATATTGGCTGGTCTGAACACTTTCGTCAGCGTTTTGCAGGCCAAGCGCTCATCACGGTAGTTGCGCATTTTATTCAAGATGATGGCACGCCACTCGCACGCCAAGGGCAATTTGTCATGACAGAAGGCGGTGTAGAAGGCAGCCTGATTTATGCTATATCAGCACTGCTGCGTAAGCGTATCGCTAGCCAAGGCAAGGCCGTAATGCACCTGGACCTTGCGCCCGGTAAAAGTGCAGAGCGCATCATCCAAGAGGTAATGCATCCACGAGGATCTCGCTCGCTCTCTAGTCATTTACAAAGCAAAGTCGGGCTTGATCCCTTAAAGATCGGCTTGCTGCGAGAGTGCCTGACTGCAGAACAATTCCAACAACCTGCCTCGCTAGCAGCAGCGATCAAAGCGCTGCCACTCACTTTGCATGCAGCAAGACCAATTGATGAAGCCATCAGCAGTGCAGGTGGCGTGATGTTTGATGCCCTTAACGACAAGCTGATGTTGCAGAATTTGCCCGGGGTATTTTGTGCAGGCGAGATGCTGGATTGGGAGGCACCAACCGGAGGATATTTATTAACAGCCTGTTTTGCCAGCGGCAGGCAGGCCGGTTTGGGAGTGCTTGATCGCTTAGCTAAGCTTAGTTGATGAGCTGAACTGTGGCTTACGTAAATCCATGCATTGGCATCCTAACGCTTAATCTTAAAGTAGCATCCAGATAGCTATGTCATGCAGGTACCATTTTGCAAAAGTCCTCAATAAAATTTAAGTTGCGCTATGGAAAAATTTGGTACAATCAAGACGTCAATTTGAATTTTTTCTTTCAACTTCTAATCAATTTCAGTTCTGTTTTTCTAGTCTGTGTTTTGTCATGAATGAGTCCCGCACTAGTCCTCGCTCTAATGTGTCCTGGCGTTCTGCCATCCTGATTTCCCCCGGTAATATTGTGGCCTCCAAAATCCTTAATTTTTCTGGTTCTGGTATTCAGGTGCAATGTTCGCATTTATTAAAGGACGGACAAATTTATCAAATGATGATGGAAGTGCCAGATCAGCGTGACGCCTCCCAACGGACGCAGGTTATTTGTAAAGCGACTTGTCTTTATAGTATTTTAAGCGGCAGTGAATACCGTGCCGGTATGAAGTATTTTGATGTGCCTGCACAACATCAGGCTCTGCTCAATAGCTGGGGTGGCAAAGTCGCTGTAACGATGGAGTAAGCAGATTTTGCTGGATTCCTTGCTACCAAACCTTTCTTAAGCGCCCCCTCGCAATATCACATCGCTACACCCGCACAAGCATCCTTGTGCGGCTTATGTTATAAATTGATCTGTCCCGTTTGAACTTTACGCTCATGTCCACAGATCAAGCTCTTCCCGAAACCGTACAACGCGTTGCCGGTTTACTCCAACATTTAGGTCACGACCAAGCCATTGTCATGCTGCCAGCCAGCGGCAAAACCTCGGCAGAAGCGGCTGCAGGTCTGGGTTGCAGTGTTGCCGAAATCGCTAAGTCGATTGTATTCCGCCGTTTGTCGGATGATGCTGCCGTGATGGTCGTTGCCAGTGGCAGCAACCGCGTTGATGAGAACAAAGTTGCCGCGATTGTCGGCGCACTGGGCAAAGCCGATGCGAGGTTTGTAAAAGAAAAAATCGGTTATGCCATCGGTGGCGTTTGCCCTATCGGTCATCTGGAAAAGACATTAGTCTTGATTGATCAGGACTTGATGCAATACCCTGCGGTCTGGGCGGCTGCCGGACATCCGCATGCCGTCTTTAAACTCACCCCAACACAATTAATCGCCATGACCCAAGCGCCATTGGCAGACATCGCACTGAAAACATCTTTATGAGTAATTTATGAGTAATGGAAATAATCTTAACAGCGGCACAAGCAAAAACGTTTTATACGATTACGATCCTGAAAACAGTACCGGCGATGTGCCCTCACCTTGTATCGGCATTTGCAAAATGGATCAGGTCAACGGCTGGTGTGCCGGATGTTTTCGAACCATACCGGAACTGACTGGCTGGAGCACCGCCAGCAACGACATTAAGCGCCAGATCTGGATACAGGTTAAGGAGCGGATGTTTGCTTAGAAATGATGAGGACTTACGGCCTTAGCTAATATTAATATTCCACCGCATTCAGACAAAAGCTCCATGCCAGCCACAACTAATACTCAGAATATTCAGCCAGCAATGTCCTCATCCATCTCGTCAGCAAGTCCGGTTGGTCTGCAATTGCCCGCTGGTATGCAAGTCTTTGAACGCGGCTGGCTCTCGTCCAACAATATTCTTTTGGTAGACGAACACACGACCGCATTGGTTGACAGCGGTTATCTGACGCATGCCGGTCAAACCCTGGCGCTGGTTCAGCATGCGCTGCAAGGGCGTCCATTAGATTTGCTGATCAATACTCACCTGCATTCAGATCATTGTGGTGGTAACGCCATCCTACAACAGACTTATGCTTGCCGCACGCTGATCCCGGTGGCAGATGCGCCGGCGGTTGCGGCTTGGGATGAAGATGTCCTGACCTACAAGGCGACCGGGCAACGTTGCCAGCAATTTAGTTTTGATGCCAGTTTGTCGCCGGGTCAGCAGATGACTTTAGCTGGTTTGCAATGGCAAGTATTGGCGGCACCCGGTCATGATCCGCATTCGCTGATGCTGTATTGCGCCAGCGAGGCAATTTTGATTTCCGCCGATGCCTTGTGGCAAAACGGTTTTGGCGTGATCTTTCCTGAACTGGAAGGCGAGTCCGGTTTTGCCGAGCAAGCGGCGGTCTTGCAGATGATTAGCGAGCTGGAGGTACGCATCGTTGTTCCAGGCCACGGCGCGCCTTTTACCGATGTTGCTGAGGCGCTTGAGCGTGCCCACAGCAGGCTCGATTATCTGGCGGCTGATCCCAAACGCAATGCCCGCAATGCCCTGAAGGTGATGATCGCGTTTCAGTTATTAGAGACGCAGCAATTACCAGTAAGCGCCATCCGGCAATCGCTGACGCAAAACCGCATCATGCGAGCGTCTTCGCAGATCGTTGATGAAGCTGTAGAGCCCTTAATGAACTCCTTGCTTGCTGACTTAATTAAATCCGGTGTCGCCAGATTGCAGGACGATGTGCTGGCAAGTACCCGCTAACATAATTGATTGATTCGGCAATTCAATATGCTGGCTCAATTTGATACTCACTTCGTCGCTCCTGCGAAGGCAGGAATGAGGTATTTTAAGAGTTGCCGGAGTAACAGCAATACTCAACAAAGCCGTTGATTTGAATCCAAACGCGGTTTTACTGCGAATAAAGTCATACCCATCTTCTAGGAGCTACTGTGGCAGCTTGGCTAAAACTCATTATTTCTATAGCGACGGTACTAATTCTGTTTGGCGTTATCGCTGCCTGTTCACCGGTACGTACCATCAATGCACTGACGCCAAGCTCGTCGTATAGCAAAGTTGCCGATATTGCTTACGGCACCGACCCGCGGCAAAAGATGGATATTTACACGCCCACCGCCAATCCCCCAGCATCGTCTAGCAATGCCAATAGCACGCCCAAGGCTTCGTGGCCGGTCGTGGTGTTTTTTTATGGTGGCACCTGGAATTCGGGCTCGCGTGCTGATTATCTATTCGTGGCAGAAGCGTTGACCTCACGCGGCATTCTTTGTGTGTTGGCAGATTACCGTTTGTATCCGCAAGTCCGGTATCCGGCATTTTTGCAAGACGGCGCATTAGCCATGGCCTATGTGAGTAAAGAAATCCAGCGTTACGGCGGTGATCCCAAGCGCCTTTTTGTGATGGGGCACAGCGCCGGCGCCTACAACGCGGCGATGATCGCGCTCGATCCGCGCTGGTTGGCGGCGGTCGGTATGCAGCCTTCGGCCTTGCGTGGCTGGATCGGTTTGGCCGGGCCGTATGACTTTATTCCCATCACTAATGAAGAAGCGAAGCCAGTATTTTTTTATCCGGATACGCCTGTAGATTCTCAACCGATTAACCATGTCAGCGCCAGTTCGATACCGAGTTTATTGATCGCGCCAGTGGATGACAAACTGGTGAATCCCATCCGTAACACTACCGGACTCGCTAACAAATTACGTGCGGCAGGCGTGCCGGTGCAAGAATTTCATTTTGATAAGACCAGCCACGTGAGTCTGATCGGCAGCATGTCCTGGCCATTGCGAGGTTTGGCGCCAACCTTGGATGCCGTCAGTCAATTTGTGTTGACGGACGCCGGACGTCAGCCTGCTACAATCGCAGCTCAGTGAATTTTTTGCTATACTAAAACAAGCACACCCATATAGTAAATTTCAGTCCTCTTTTAATTTACTGGATCATATGTAATTTTTATAAAAAATTATTGGGAGTATATTGATTTTATTTAAATTTAACGGTAATTTCTTATCGGCTCAGCTCATCTTTATGACAAAACGTTTGCCTGGATTAAAATTCCCTGAAGCGCTTTGTCTTCCTACAAATTCTAGCTGTTTCTCTTTTGCATTCCAGATCATCGCAGAGCCATCATAAGGACTGCGGAGAGGTTCTGCCGCATGCGCCACATAATCGGCAATTGCGTTGTCAGCAATCTTATTCTGGCGCAGCTTGATTTGTAATCCGACTAGCCGCAAGTAGGCATCAATGTCAGCACTTTTCTCCATGTAGCTCAGATAAGTATCTGGATTTTGCGCAGCAACATCCGTCAGAATTTTGCCGACTGGGTTATAGGCATAGCGCAGGTACTTAAATACAGCTTGCTGGTTTGATTTTTGTGCAATGAGTGTCTGCCGTATCTGCGTGTAATGCGACGCTGGCTGATTTGCGGTGGCGATGCGTGCTTGCCAATATGCTGCCATGTCATTCACAGTCGCGTTGGGTTGAAAAAAAAGCTTACACAAATACTCACAAACATTGAAGGCAATTTGCGAATCAGCTGGATCTTGGATGGCTCTAGTTTGAGCATAATCGATGGTTAAGAAAAAATTGACGAAGCGTGCTTCCGCCATCAATGCTCTGGAAAAATCCAATTCACTTTGCGTCAGCGGATGCACTAATGCGCTGAATGAGTCGCCATAGTCGCTTGCTAATTTTGGATACTTATTGACTAGCTCGCTGATGGTTCTGGCCTGCTTGCGCAGCATAGACAAAGTCACCATTTTTGAGATAAGACTGGCGCTTTTTTCCGTCAATAAACGTAGATAGCGATCATTTTTTTGTAGTATTGCGATGCCGTTTTGCAGATGCCCGTCAGCAATCTCAAACTCAGCCATAGTAATCGTCATCTCAGACGCTTTGGTTAAATAGGAATAAGCTGGCGTCACCGCAGCCCCTATAGGAATCATGTGTTCTTCATAGCCTTGTAGTGCTTGCATTTGTGCATAACGTTGGAGCAACAACGCATTCGCATTGATTTGTTCTGTCCGATTGGCACGCTGAATTAAGTTCTCTGCAACGCAATTTTGTTGTGTATTACTACACGCATGGCCATCCCATACAAAACTTGGTGCTCTCTTGTACGTATCCGCAACGCGCCCAAGGTCGAAATGACCAGGGTCTGCACGGTAACTTGTTTCTTCTGCATGTACACTATTTTTACCAGTTGTCAGCGCATCCAGGCTGGCGTCGGCCTGCATCGCTCGCAGGATAAAGAAGCCATTTTGCTCATCAGGAACCAGGTAGCTCGGTTCTTTCAACAAAGTTTGGGCTACAGGTGTGAGTTGCGAGTCACGTAAATTGAGTAGGACAAAAATAGTAAGTAATAAAATTATCAGGCCAAGTAGTCCGCCGATGATGCGCAAAGGCCAGCGGAGTATTTTTTTGATGCCAGTGGAGGGTGTTATTGCAGGCGCATTTTGCGGTGTCGTCGTTGGCATAGAGTAGCTTCTTCTGTTGTCCGTTTAACCGAATTGTGTCTGAGAGCCGCCATCTTCTCAACAAATAGATAAGATTACTACGGTTATTTTTTGGACAAATTGCCATCAGTTTTAACTGAATATTAGATTTTTCATTCAGTTATTTAAAATATATTCCTTATAAGTATATTAAAGGTGTCAACGTAAATAATGGGGAATGGGCTATTTTTATGAAAAATAATGGGGAGTATATGCAAAACTGCATAAATACGTCTGAGAATTTTATTATCAGAACGTACTCATGCAATCTTTTACGCTTCGTTGCCAGCTTGGGTAGCGGCTTAGATTATAAGCTTGCGGGTTTTAAAATTTCTCAAAATGCGCTCAAAAACGAACTCAATATTCCCTCAAAGATTCACCAAAAGTTTTCAAAGCGCACCTAAAAATGCCTTACGGATTTGTCTGCCGCACAGTACCGAGACGGCGTAGGCAGTTGGGTTGGTGTCGTGCCTGGAGACGATGCCGTAGTATTTTTTATCGCTAGAAATCCAAGGATAGAAACCCCATTTCCCTGGGCTGGAATATGCATCAATGCTGCCATTGCCGTATTGCGATTCTACCCAGTGGTTGTAAGAATAGGTCCATGGTTCTTGTAGTGCGACAATCGGCGAATACGCTACTTTGCCCGGACAGTTACCTGGCAAAGTACAGACTGCATTCTCGCCTAGGTGGCTGCCGATTACTAATTGCTGGTTCATCATTTTGCGTAGGAATAAAGCGTAATCGGTTGCCGTGCCCATCATGCCTCCAGCCATTAAAGGATCCAGCGGTGCCATATTGAACCCCTTACTCAAACCCGGCGTGTTTTGGTATTCGGCCGTCAGTTGTGCTGCCGTAAAGTTGCCTAATCCCAGATCGATGGCGGCTAGTTTTTGGTCATGCCCACCGTCATAATCAAACTTGCCGACGGTGGTGGGGTCGGGTTGGCTGGTATTGCCGTTCATTCCGGCGATAAAACAGGCGTTGACCGAACCGGTACCAGCGCAGGCAGTATCGTTAAGTCCGGTGTAACCAGATAAAAATCGTAAGCCATCGCTGAGCGAGACGGTATTGCGCACGGACTCTATGCCTTTTTTCTCTACCACATACGCACCAAAGATCCATTTTGATGCCGAAGCGATATTGAAATATGACGATGCCACCACACTACCGGTACCCAGAGAACCAGAAGCAATCGGTTTGGCGCTGATGCTATTACCGATTTCCCAATAAAAATCTCCTAGTTTGGATACCGCGCATAAAGGATCAGTAGCGGCAGATTTTTGGGCCGCAGCGATAGCCGCGCTATATATCGCGCTTGAGGCATCGGGTGTGCTTACCGTGTCACTGGTACCGGCGCTGGATACTGCAGCTGCGTTTTGTGCAGTGCTTGCAGTCGGGTCAGCAGAACCGCCGCCGCACGCACTTAAAAACAAGACGGTACTTGTCGCCGTAATGGCAAGCGGCGTGGTTCTGGCTAACAGACGCTTCCAGTTAATGTTATGAAGAACGGCACGATATTCAGCACTAGATTCAGCTTCAGACTCAGAATGAGTTTCAAAAAAATGGCGCATCATATTCTCCCCGTCACATTTACCAGATCGCATTCACAAGATGACCACCATATGATCTACAGATGCTCACATCATGATTTGCATTGTATTGATCAATTCTGTAATTTTTGTGGAAACAGTATTGTGTCTATTTGCTATGGCAAAATGATCTTGGGACTTACGCAAAACCGTCCCGGCTGCGTTGTAGCTCCTTGCTGTACTCAAGTACTATCTTCGTCGCTACGCCTTGCCGGGACAATTTTGCGTAAGTCCTGGATCTTTAAAATTGACCAAAACGGCCTGAAGACTTTTTTATCGTGTCGTTGCGCTACCCATTTTAAATTTATCGCCAAACCCCTATGACTTCTGCGTACCAAGTGCTTCTAGTTGAAGACGATCCAATGATTGCACGCACGCTTATGATGGGTTTGCGTTACGAGGGCTTTGAGCTGATGCTAGCTGCAAGCATCGCGGAGGCAAATAGTATTTTGGTGCAGCGCCCGCTACAGCATCCGGCATCGCCGTTTGATTTGATTATGTTAGATGTCGGATTGCCCGATGGTGACGGCATCAGCTTATGCCGCCAGTTGCGCGCCAGCCAGACAAGTCATCGCCAGAAGAGTTATAAGTCTAATAATTTGTCCCACATTCAGCCACACACGCCGATCTTAATACTTTCAGCACGTACCGATGAGGCAACTGCGGTAGCTGGCATAGACGGGGGCGCTGATGATTACATCCGCAAGCCTTGTGGATTATTAGAGCTGGCAGCACGTATGCGGCGTTTGCTAAAGCCGTTTGACACAAGACAAAAAGACAGGGTATTAGCGGTGTTCGGTGGCCTTAGCATGGATTTGCAGCGGCGTACCGCTAGTGTTAATGGCACTATTATTCCTCTAGGTAAAAAAGAATATGAAGTGCTCTTGTTGCTAGTCCGTGCAGCGGGCGATGCGATTACCCGTGAGCAGATTCTGGATCAGTTCCAGGAAAGTAGCGCTGCCAATGACAAGGACATCGATCATTCGATCTACGACCGGACGATTGATTCCCACCTCAGCCATTTAAGACGCAAACTCAAAGATGCCGGGTCCGATGTGCGTATCGTCGCGATCTATGGCGTCGGCTACAAACTGGAGTCCGCATGAACCGATCATTGTGGTTACGATTTTTTGGTATCAGTATTTTTTTCGCCTGCGTGCTCAGTACTGGTTATGTGCTCGTGCTGCGCGAAATCACAGGTCGTCCGACAGAAGAAGTGCAACGCAGCGTCTATCTGTTTATTACGCAAATCGTAGAGCAGCAATCCAATTCTGGTCTGGCATATCAAGATGCTCTTGCACAAGTACAACGCTACCGGAGTGAATCACCTGCTATGCCGCTGGAGCTATGGGTTATCAACGCGGAGAATCAAATTGTAGCCAGCAGTACCAATGCGGCCCCACCGCTTGGATTGCTGCAACGAGCCAAGCCAGTGCAGGTGCATGAGCTGATCACGCGAGGTCGCTTTTTTTCTGGCGGTCCTGCTACGGCGATCATTCGCCTAAGTGCCAGCCAACCGGTCTATCTGCTGGTGCGCAATCCTGGCAATGCCGCACGCGGGACATTTTTTAGTATGTCTTTGTTGTTTGTCACGACGCTGATAGGCGCAATTTTGCTGGGGCTATTGATGACCATGCTGTACTTGCGCGGTCGTTCATCCGAGGCAAAGCAAGTGATACAGCAAATGGAATCCGGCAATCTGAGTGCACGTTTTAAAGCGGGTAAGCTTGATGCTGTGGGTGGCCTGATGTTGAACTTTAATCAGATGGCAGACGAGATTCAGCGTCTGGTCACGCAACTGCAAGCCATAGAACGCACCCGGCGCGAACTCTTGCAAGAACTAGGTCATGATCTGCGCACGCCGCTGACCAGTTTGCGTACTTCAATCGATACGCTCTCGGTGCATGGCGAGAATATGAGTGAGGATGAACGCGCTGAATTTTTTGCTGTTGTCAGTAGTGAGATTGATTACTTCACTAAGCTGATTGACGACCTGTTTTTTATCGCCAATATTGACGAGCCACGTTATCGCAAACAAGCCAGTAGCGTCGATTTGTTTGAACTGGCTACGATAGAAATGCGCAATGCCCAAAACAGTAACCATAATCGTGGCGGCACCATTTTGTTTGAGATGGAAGCCATCCCGGCGGGTGCTGCTGTAGTTGCCGGCGTAGTGTCCACCGCAGCGTCCGCCACCGTGTCTACGACAGCGCAGGATTATCACATCATCGGCGACGCCTATCTGATATCCCGGCTATTTCATAACGTCTATGAGAACGCCGCCCGCTACGCAAGATCAAGCGTGCGTACCCACATTATCCGTAAGGCAGATCGCATAGAGATTACGGTGCAAGATGATGGCGACGGAATGTCAGAAGAAGTGATACGCAGTTTTGGACAACGCCGCGATCAGCGTGTGCTGATCGCTCCTGGTAAGGCAGAGATTTCTCTTGGGTTGGGATCGGTGATTATTAAAACCATCGTTGAGCTACACGGCGGACATTTTACGATTCGCAATTTGCAGCAAGTATCTGCCGCTAAGGGAACTTGTCTGAGTTTTTCTTTCCCTGCGCGTTAAGTTGATTGGTTGTTTCGATTAAGCCGCCACCGCATCCAGCTTGTTCAAACCGCAAACGCTCGCCGCAATCTCATACGACCGCAAACGTGCCTGATGATCGAAAATCTGTGAAGTCATCATCAACTCATCAGCACCGGTACGCTCAATAAAATCGCGGATGCCTTGCGCCACAGTGTCTGGCGCACCGATCGCAGAGCAAGACAGAATTTGATCGAGTAAGGCATGTTCTTGCGGACCGATCAGCTTATTGTAGTTTTCTACTGGTGGCGGCAGCTTGGCTGGACGAGCGCTACGCAGATTAATAAAAGCCTGCTTCATCGAGGTTGCACGGAACTGCGCCTCTTCATCGGTGTCCGCTGCAAATACATTAAAACCCAGCATGACATACGGTTTTGCCAATTGCGCAGACGGACGGAAGTTGGCGCGATACAGCGCAACCGCCTGCATCATTTGCTGTGGCGCAAAGTGGGACGCAAATGCATACGGCAAGCCCATCGCCGCTGCCAGTTGCGCGCCAAATAGGCTGGAACCTAAAATCCAGACCGGTACTTTTAAACCCGTGCCGGGTACCGCTCGCACCGCTTGCCGTGGTTCAGCAGAAAAATAATCCATCAGCTCCGCCACATCTTGCGGGAACTCATCCGCATCCGATCCCAAATTACGCCGCAAAGCCCGCGCAGTCAGTTGATCAGACCCCGGCGCACGTCCCAGACCCAAATCAATCCGGCCAGGGAATAACGATTCTAAAGTCCCAAATTGCTCCGCAATCACCAGGGGCGAATGATTCGGCAACATAATTCCACCTGCACCGACACGAATGGTCGAGGTACCCGCCGCCACATGCCCGATCAATACCGCCGTCGCTGCGCTGGCAATCCCCGGCATGCCGTGATGTTCCGCCAGCCAATATCGCTTAAATCCCCAGCGCTCACCATGCTGCGCCAAATCCAGCGAGTTACGGAACGACTGCGCAGCATCGCTCCCTTGGGTGATGGGGGAAAGGTCGAGAATCGACAGAGGTGTGATAGGTTTCATAGCATTCAAATTGGTACTAAAGCAGAAAACACAAGCGACAAGTGGTGGCTTATGCAGGACTTGAGTTTGCTCAAGGCGTGAGCAAACAGTGTAGTCCTTTTGTCTGGAGTCGGTTTTGCCAGGGGCGAATGGGTTTGCGGTATTTGTGAGATAAGCGATATGGCGATTGTTACAACCTCAAACTATTTAGCTACGTCATCCCAGCGTGTTTTTTGCTGGGACCCAGCGACCTACGATGGTGGTCTGGTCGCGGACGTCACTGGATTCCGGCTAAAGGCACGCCGGAATGACGCAAAACGGTGAAACATATTTGGCAGCAAGTGCTTTTAGCCGATGTTCTGTTCAACGCCAAAATGGATATTGATTGAAGATGTCTTAAATATACTCATATCTAGTATATTTAAGTAGTCCATGTATTAAATGGACTATAGACGATATTTTTTATAAAAATAGGGGAGTATCCATTTTTTCAAGTTTTTTAAGACTTTGTTATTCGCTCTGGAGCACCCGCTCAGGACTACCTTAACGCATTAGTATTTTGGGCTACTGTAAACCGCAGCATAAGCCCGCTGCCCAGCTACAAATGTCATCGCGACGCTTCGATCATCTCCCAACAAGGCCATTGCAAATAGTAACTCTTCAAGATTATTTGCTTGCGCGCTGCGGCGTGCCAGTAGTGGAGTTGCCTGCGGGTCGAGGACGATAAAATCGGCTTCGGTATTGGCGGCAAAATTCCCGATGGTACCTTCCAGTTGCATACTGCGTGCACCGCCCAGCGTTGCAAGATAAAACATGCGGGTAGCGGATAAATAGCTGCCGCCCATGCGGGCGACCTTGTAGGTTTCGTTCATGGTTTGTAGCATCGAGAACGTCGTTCCGCCGCCCACATCCGTAGCCAGTGCCATTGGCACGCGTGCTGCATCGGCTTGTTTAAAATCGAATAAGCCGCTACCCAAAAATAGATTAGAAGTCGGGCAGAGTGCTACCGCAGATTGGCTTGCTGCCATGCGGGCGCGGTCTTGGTCGTCCAGCCAGATGCAGTGACCGTACATGGCGCGCTGACGCATCAATCCGTAGCGATCGTAGATGTCCAGATAACTGCGTGCTTCCGGGAAGAGTGATCTGGCCCAGGCGCATTCATCCTTATTTTCTGCCACGTGCGATTGGATAAATGTATCTGGATATGTTCGCGCTAATTCACCGGTCAGTTGCAGTTGTGCCGGTGTTGAAGTTGGGGCGAAACGTGGGGTAATGGCATAGAGTTGGCGACCATTGTTATGCCATTTTTTGATCAGTGCCTCCGTATCGTGTGCACCACTTTCTGCCGTGTCTTGCAGAAAGTCGGGGCAGTTTCTGTCCATCAGCACTTTGCCCGCGATCATGCGCAGATTGCGTGCCTGGCTTTGCTCAAAAAAAGCATCGACGGACTCTGGATGTACCGTGCAATACACCATCGCCGTGGTGGTGCCGCAACGCGTTAGTTCATCCAAAAAAAACGCCGCGACATCGCTGGCGTGTTGCGGATCCTGGAAGCGTCTTTCGGCCGGAAAAGTGTATTGCTCCAGCCAAGGCAACAAGCCCGGTGCGGGCGAGGCGATGATGTCGGTTTGTGGATAATGGACATGGCTATCGATAAACCCGGGCGTGATGATTTTGCCTGGGAAGTGACGAACTTCAACGTCGGCGGACAAGCTGGCTTTGAGCTTAGCGTAATCACCCGCCGCCTGCACTCGGCCATCAGTAACAATTAATAGACCGTCCTCATACCATTGCGTGGCTTGCTCGTTATGCAAAGGATCATCTGTAAAGTGCAACAGGCTAGCCCGGTAGGCTTGGGTTGGATTACTTGGCTGTGTCATGAGCGATATCTGTGTTGCGAGTGTCTTGTTGAGATAGGATTTAGCGAGTTTCTAAAAAGACTTTCTCAATTAGCCAGCCTAAAGCTACAAAATGTAGGCTACGACGTGCGCATCGGCCTACTTTTCTTTGCATTGCTGTTCCTCGCGGTTGGCTATGATTTGCTGCGGTGCGCATGGCGCACCCTACAACGGCGACAACGACTACAACGGCTAGAAATGCATCTCGGTTCAAGAATTTTTAGAATACCTTTTTAAAAGTCCAATTATTCTGCGGCTTCCAGGCCAAAAATAGGTTGAAAGCCGCAGAATGATTGGGAGATCAAAAATCGAGATCAAGTATAGCCATAAAATTAGCTAAAACCATGCCGCAACTTGGATACTCCTCATTAAGCGGCGTGTATGATTTCTGCGTAGTTCTTACTTGCTGACGCCTTTAATAAGTTAGCTTGTTCAGCATAATAAGTTTGCATGGCTTTTTCTTTGACATGACCAAAACCACGGACTTTCTCGGGCAAATTGGCGACTTGCACTGCCTTGTCCAGATTATCTTGGTTTAAGTTGGCAATCAGGCTTAACACCGTATCGCTATAATTCACGATCAGGGCGCGCTCGGATTTGCGCTCTTCTGTGTAGCCGAAGATATCCAGTTTGCTGCCGCGCAAACCCTTGAGCTTGGCCATTAATTTAAAGGCTTGCCATACCCAGGAGCCATACTGCGCTTTAACCAAATGACCTTGTCCGTCTTTTTTAGAAAATAGCGGCGGCGCTAAGTTGAACTTGAGGGAAAAATCGCCTTCAAACTGCTGCTTGAGTTTGTCAGTAAATTGTCCGTCGGTGTACAAACGTGCTACTTCGTATTCGTCTTTATACGCCATCAACTTAAATGCATACTTGGCGACCGCTGTTGCTAACTTATTCCCCGCGCCTAGTGCAGCCTCTGCCACGCGGACCTGGTTGACCAAATCCTGATATTGCTGTGCATAAGCGGCATTTTGGTAGGCGGTCAGATACTCGACACGACGTTTGATTACGCTATCCAGACTTTGCGGCATTTGCACGACGACAGGTGAAGTCGGTATGGCAATTTTTTCTACTTTAGCTAAATCCACTGCGGCACGACGTCCCCATAAAAAAGCTTTTTTATTGGATTCGATCGCAACGCCGTTCAATTCCACTGCGCGCATTAAAGCAGCTTCAGATACGGGAATAGCGCCTTTTTGGTAAGCGAAGCCCAGCATAAATAAATTCGTCGCGATGGAGTCGCCCATCAATGCGGTCGCTAATTTAGTCGCATTAATAAAGTCGACCTGATTGCCGACCGCTTCGGCAATGAGCTGTTCGACAGATTCAGCGGGGAACTGCCAATCAGGATTTTTAGCGAAAGGTCCGGTCGGTTGTTCATGCGTGTTCACCACCGCACGGGTACGACCAGCGCGCATTTTAGAAATCGCATCATGGGCACCGGCCGTCAACATATCGCAACCCAAAATCAAATCAGCCTCACCAGTGGCAATCCGTTGTGCGCGCAAACGTGCAACATTGTCAGCAATGCGGATGTGTGACGTAACAGAGCCATTTTTTTGCGACATACCTGTCATGTCTAATACCGACACACCCTTGCCTTCCAGATGCGCCGCCATGCCGATTAATGCACCGATAGTAATTACACCGGTCCCGCCGATACCATTCAGCAAAATGTTGTACGGCACAGCACAGGTCGGCAAAACCGGAGCCGGCAAACTGCCGAAGTCGTCGGTTTTTGCTGTCCCGGTTTTAGACTTGCGCAAGGTGCCGCCCTCTACCGTGACAAAACTAGGGCAAAATCCTTTGACGCAGGAATAATCTTTATTGCAGGAGGATTGATCAATCGTGCGTTTGCGGCCAAATTCAGTTTCCAGCGGCATGATGGAAGTGCAGTTGGATTGCACGCCGCAATCACCGCAGCCTTCGCATACCGCTTCATTGATAAACATGCGCTGATTTGGATCGGGGAACTCTTTCTTTTTGCGGCGACGACGCTTTTCCGCGGCGCAGGTCTGGTCGTAGATCAAGACGCTGGCACCGGTCAGTTCACGCATTTCACGCTGAACTGCATCCATATCTTTGCGATCATGTAGCGTCACCAGATCGGGTAATGCAGAGCGGTCTGTATAGCGGGAAAGATCTTCAGTCACCAGAGCAATCCGCTTTACGCCTTCTGCCGCCATTTGCTGCGCCATCATGTGGACGCTGATCGTGCCGTCAACTGGTTGACCGCCGGTCATCGCAACGGCGTCGTTATACAAAATCTTGTACGTGATATTGACCTTGGCAGCCACAGCAGCACGGATCGCCAAATAACCAGAGTGGAAATATGTGCCGTCACCCAGATTTTGAAATACATGCGGCAACGTCGAAAACGCAGCTTGTCCAATCCAAGGAGCACCTTCACCACCCATGTGCGTCGTCAGTTTATTAAATTCGGGATAAATGGCGGTCGCCATGACGTGGCAACCAATACCTGCCAGCGCGAGACTACCTTCCGGTACTTTGGTCGACGTATTGTGCGGGCAACCGGAGCAGTAATATGCCGGACGCGGAGGCGTATTCACATCCTTGTTCAGTACCACATCTTTTGCTTCTAAAAACGCCAGGCGTGCCTTAATCAAATCACTAGTGTGGAAGCGTGCAATCCTTGCCGCGATAACGCGAGCAATTTGGGCGACAGAAAAATCTGCTTTGGACGTCAGCAACCAGTCACCACGTGGATGTACCCATTCGCCTTTTTCATCGAACTTACCGATCACTCGCGGACGCACATCATCGCGCCAATTGTAAAGTTGTTCTTTAAGTTGATACTCGACCATCTGGCGTTTTTCTTCTACCACCAGAATCTCATCCAAACCTTGTGCAAATTCCCGCACACCATCTGGCTCCAGCGGCCACGGCATTGAAACCTTATAAAGGCGGATACCAATCTCGGCAGCGAATTTCTCATCAATGCCAAGTTCTTCCATCGCCTCCAGCACATCGAGGTAGGACTTGCCAGAGGCAACAATACCGAGCTTGGCGTTAGGGCTATCAATCGTTGTGTGATTGAGTTTGTTGGCGCGCGCGTAGGCAAGTGCTGCGTAGATTTTGTAGTCTTGCATCAAGGCTTCTTGCTTACGTGCCTGTATGCCCAAGGTATCTAGTGACAAACGCGTATTCAAGCCACCTTCGGGCATCACAAAATCTTCTGGGATCGTAATCTTGAGACGGAAAGGATCAGCATCCGCGGACGAACTAGACTCAACAGTATCAGCCAAGGCTTTAAAGCCCACAGCGCAACCAGAGAAGCGCGACATAGCCCATGCATGCAAACCTAAATCCAGATATTCCTGCACATTGCAGGGGTACAACATAGGGATCATGCAAGCAGAAAAAATATGATCAGACTGATGCGGCAAAGTTGAGGAGTAAGCACCATGATCATCACCCGCCACCAATAAGACGCCGCCATATTGTGCAGTACCAGCATGATTCATATGCTTAAACACGTCGCCGCAACGATCTACGCCTGGGCCTTTGCCGTACCACATGGCAAACACGCCATCGTATTTTGCAGGGCCAATCAGATCGACTGTCTGGGTACCCCATACTGCGGTGGCTGCCAAATCTTCATTTACGCCTGGCACAAACTTGACGTGGCTCGCATCCAGTAATTTTTGTGTCTTCCACAAGGTTTCGTCCAGACCACCTAAAGGTGAACCACGATAGCCAGAAATAAATCCGGCTGTATTCAAACCTGCGGCCTGATCACGTAATTTTTGTATCATCGGCAAGCGCACTAATGCCTGAATGCCGGACAGAAAAATGGTGCCGCTAGTGGATGTGTATTTATCGTCAAGTTTGACGTCGTGCAACTGAGGAGGCGTTGTTACTATGGTAGCTGGTGCGGCTGGTGTAGAAGGTAGGGCGAGCGGCTGCACTGAAGAGTGTTCGGCAGACTCCAAGCTGGTGTCAGATGACATGTGATACTCCAAAATTTGTGATTTAGATTGCAAAGAACATGCGCGGTATCCGGTAAGACACAGGTTTGCTCAGAACCGATAGCGAGGTATCAAAAATCGGTTCTCATTGCGGTGGCTGAGGTTGCCACCATTTTATGCGAATTTGGCCAAAAGCACGACTGTAATCCGGGTCGAATTACTACGCACCAATATTAAAATGGTATTGCTAATATATTAAAATAATCTGTTTTAGGACTTACGCAAAAACGGAAAGCTACTCGCTGCTATCCACACGGAATCAGATGGCTTAATATAAAACATCAAGACCTCTCACAACAGAGACACAGAGAAAATCAGGAGAACAGCGAAATCCTGCCTGTCTCTTTCTTTGTTATTCCTACGCGTCTCTGTGAATCTGTGGTGAGGGGTTTTGTTTTTTGCGTAAGTCCTAATAAATATCCTCTTGGCAAGTTGTCACAAACTTGCCAGTACCAGACTGTTATGTCTCAATTCACCTAATGATCTCCAAGACAAGCATAGGGCTACATATGAAATTTATTCATATTTTTCTGCTGATTGGTTCAATGCATCAGTCGGGGTGGGCGGCAATATCTGAATTTCCAAAGGACGTTACCGCCTTTCTAACCGCACGTGAATCTTGCGACCATTGGCGCGGGGAACCTGGTTACGACGAAGAGCGGCAAGCTGACATTAATTGGTTTGTCTGTCAGTCATGCACAGGTATCGACCTAAAGCTCGCTGAACTGAAAAAGAAATATCGTCGAAGTAAATCGGTCATGGAAAAACTCGGTGAGTTTGAGCTTCAAGTTGAGTCAAAAAATAAGGCTGCGGCCAAACAGTTTTGTAGTAACACGAGAAAGCCAAAGATGGAATGAGCCGCAATGCTTAGCGACCGGGAGCGTACGAGGTTTTGTAGGTCTGACAGCTGCTTGAAAAAACTGAGAGTGATTTCGCATGTCGCTGGAATTGGCGAGAAACGTATGCTCCACTAAGTTGAGTAAGATGTTCTTCATCGTTAATTTACTTTGAACAGGAAGGTGTCGGAACTATGGAATCTATCGTGCAGGATGCCGTTATGGCCAGGTCGGAGGGACTCTACGAAGACGCAATGCGACTGTTGAGAGGGGTATTTGACCGCATAAGGGAAAGCGTTCCTGGCACCGATGAGTCCTACTTCATCACGATGTTCGAATGGAGTCAATTGTGCGCAGAATACCATCCAGCATATGAGGCCTTAGTCAGCGCCCGTGATGAAGAGGTGGTCTACCTGCTTAATGGCGACGATATCTTTGGTACTCGCGCAGTCGCCTGCCCGCATTCACGATTTGGGGTCATCGTGAATATGAACGAAACGCTCAACTATACCCGTGCGACATATGAGCTATTCAAGCAACTCTTGTCGCTCCAGCCGACGTTCGCACACCGTGAAGCTTCTTTTGCTTTGCCCGCCATAGTGGAGGCTGAGGACTTTGTTCTGGCGACTCGCTACCTTGCGGACCCATTACCTCGATTAAAGGAATTGAATCAGTTGGCGGCTCAGTTACCCCTGTTCCCGCCGATCTCTGTGGCGCCGCGGTTAGCTGCCGAGCTGATGAATTTTATGCGGGACGTGATACTAGGTGCGACTGTCTTAGAGGGACTGGGAAAAGATGATGAGGCAAGATCTTTGCGCAATGCGGCACTGACCGGTATCGCATCGGACGAAATCCGTGCACTCGCTAATCTGGAGATTGCAGTACCTAGTACGATCATGCGTGAATTAAGCTCTCACCAGACGCGCCTCCATGAAGCATCCAACAAAGAATAAGCAATGGTAAGTAAGTCGCCGATGTCTGGCAAAAACCAAGCAGGTGCTGAACTTGAAGCAGATTTATATATATGATTTTGGTTTAGTGTTTAAAAAGGAATATCGTATGTTGTCTGCAATTCGATGCCGCTCCGACTAAGAGCTCAACCTTTTTCCATAAACCTTTGCAGACGTTGCACACCCAACTCCAGTTTGTCTAAAGAGCTGGCAAAGCACCAGCGCACATAGCCTTCGCCTTCATTACCAAAAGCGCTGCCGGGTGCCAGCCCTAGCCCTGCTTCTTTCACCAGACGTTTGCATAAACTGAGTGTGTCGGTTGCGCCGTCAAAACGGAAAAATAAATACATCGCACCCTTGGGTTTGGGTGTCGTAATGCCGGGTAAATCATTCAGACTTTGATATAGAAAATCGCGCGCGGCCTGATAACGTATCAATGTATTTTGTACGATGGGTTCGCCTTGTTCCAGTGCGGCGATGGCAGCGGTTTGGATGAAGCCGGGGGCGCAGGAAGTATTAAATTCGATCAGCTTGCCGAGGTCTGCCATCACGCTTAATGGTGCGACGATCCAGCCTAGACGCCAGCCCGTCATGAGCCAGGATTTTGAAAAACTATTGGTAGAAATTACCCTATCTTCTGGGCTGACGATATCCAAAAACGAGGGCGCGCATGCTAATGCCGATGGATCGTTGCTGACGCTTCCACTGACGCTACTGCTATCGTTGTACACCAGACGCTCATACACATCGTCTGCCAAAATCCAGATGCCATGTTGACGACAATGTGCCAAGACGATTTCTTGCTGATCACGCGGCATGACCCAGCCGGTCGGATTATTCGGTGAGTTGAGCATCAGCATTTTGGTATCGGGCGTTAAAGCATTTAGCAGCAATGGCAAATCTAATTCCCAGCTCAAACCAAATTGCAGAGGCACAGTGACCATGTTTGCACCGAGTATCTTGGGAATTTCGGTTAAGTTTGGCCACAGCGGTGTGACTGCGACGACTCTTTCGCCGGGATTCAAGATGGTCTGCGCCACCAGCATTAAGGCCGATACGCCAGATGAAGTCACGGCAATACGTTCCATGCTGATGGGCTGATGCAAGCGTGACAGGTAACTTGCAATGGCTTGCCGCAATGCAGGAATACCGTAGTTATGGGTGTAAAAAGTATCGCCAGCATCCAGCGCCTGTTTTGCCACATCGCGGATAAATTGCGGCGTCATCTGATCGGGTTCGCCAAACCAAAAAGGCAAAACATCCGTCATACCTATGCCTGCATTTGCCACTTCACGTATCTGTGATGCACCGAGTTGCTGGACGATAGGGCGGGCTTGTGGCAAGAACATGGCAGACCTTTGTATTGATGATGTTGGTAAAGGGTTTGAGCGTTGACGATACTCACTTCGAGTGTAGCGCAAACTTTGTGGATTTGGGTTCGACCTAGACTCTATATGCTTTCTGATGCGAGCTATCAGCGCGTACTAACTCAGCCAGAGTGTGATTGCTTCTTTTGTCATGGCAGTCAATCAAGCTGGGTTTGCTTATCTGTCCGAAAATGGCTAGAAATAGTCAGACGGATGCCGTATAAAGATGGCTTCAGAAGCGAAAAAATCGCATGCCGATATGGCCTTGGTCATCACAATTTAAGCTGCTATGAGCACGATAAATTTATCCGATTTCTCTACTACGTTTAACGATACTGCCGAACGCGACCAGTATTTTTATCGTGCTTTGTCCGCCAAGGACAGTCGCTTTGACGGCGTATTTTTTGCCGGTATCAGCACCACGGGCATTTATTGTCGTCCGGTTTGCCGGGTCAAAACACCACGCGCATCTTCTTGTCATTTTTTTGATACCGCTGCGGCGGCAGAGGCAGCGGGTTTCCGGCCTTGTCTGCGCTGTCGTCCTGAGCTTGCGCCCTATGCTTTACAACAAAATCTGGCGTATGCCGTGTGGCAGCGAATTGCCGCCGGTGCCTTGAATGATGCCGGGATAGAAGCGTTGGCGCTGCAAGTCGGTTTGTCTTCGCGCCAATTACGCCGCGTGTTGTTACAGCAGTTTGGGGTGACGCCGGTTGAACTGGCGCAGACGCAGCGGCTTTTATTCGCTAAAAAACTGCTGCAAGAAACTCACTTGCCAATGGCAGAAGTGGCTTACGCCGCAGGCTTTGGCAGCGTGCGGCGCTTTAATGCGTTGTTTGCCAGTCGTTACAAAATGGCGCCCGGATCGATACGTCGCACGGCGTCAGAAGAGAGTGAGGGTTTGGTCTTGCGTCTGGCGTATCGCCCGCCTTATGCCTGGGATGCGTTGATGGGGTATTTGCGCGGGCGCGCCATGCCGGGGCTGGAGGCGGTATTGGATCACAATGGGTCTTCCTCTTATGTCCGCACTGTGCAATTGGAGGGGAAAACCGGCTGGCTGCAAATTACCCATGTGCCAGACAAACAGCAACTCGCCTTAAAACTTGCCCCCGCATTGTCGTCCGTGCTGATGCCCTTAATCGCTAAGGTGCGCCAGCTTTGTGATCTGGAAGCGAATCCCGTAGTGATTCAATCGCATCTGGCAAATGATCCCTTGCTGGCGGCACAAATAGACCGCACCCCGGGTTTGCGGGTTCCGGGTGCGTTTGATGTGTTTGAGCTGGCGATCCGCGCCGTACTTGGGCAGCAAGTCAGCGTCGCCGGCGCGACCACCGTCTCTGGCCGACTGGTGCAGCGGTTTGGTGAGGTGACCAGCACGCCGTTTGCGGCCATCGGTTTTCACTTCCCTAGCCCCGCCAGACTGGCGCACTTATCGGTGGAAGACATCGCGCAGATTGGCGTCCCAAAAAGCCGCGCCGCGACTATCCAAAACGTCGCACGATTCGCGCTTGACGGTGGCTTACAACGGCAACTGGGACTTAATTTTAATGAAGTCGTTACCCAGTTAAAAACGGTGGGTGGCATCGGCGAATGGACTGCTCAATACATCGCCTTGCGTGCTTTGCGTCACCCCGACGCTTTCCCTGCGGGTGATTTAGCACTGCAAAAAGCCGCGGCTGTATTGCCGGAAGTCCGGCTGACCGAGAAGCAGTTGCACCAGCGCGCAAACGCCTGGTCGCCCTGGCGCGCGTATGCCGCACTGCTGTTATGGCAATCACTGAGTAAGGAAAGTAAAGAGGGAAAATAAGAGCGGATTACACAGATCAGATTGATGCGCTTGGCAGCCATCGAAAAATCATGATCTCTTTTACTGGTGCTACTAATCAGATAATTAATGCAAGCTTTCAAATAATTTTATAGTGATCCGAGAACCATCATGTTTTATACCCAAATCAATAGCCCGCTCAAGACCATTTTGTTAGCCGCGACCGAACAAGGTTTGGCTGGCGTGTATTTTGAGCGGCATAGCCATTTTAAAGGCAGTGAGGGCTGGATCAGGCACGACAGCCATCCGGTCTTGCAACTCGCCGCGCAGCAACTGGACGAGTATTTTTCAGGACAGCGCCAGATGTTTGATATCCCGCTGGCTGATTCGCTTGGGACGGCGTTTCAAAAAGCGGTGTGGCAAATCTTACGCAGCATTCCTTATGGCAGCACCATGAGCTACGGCGAGATCGCTCAACAGCTCAACAACCCGGGCGCAGTGCGTGCGGTAGGCGCTGCCAATGGTCGCAATCCGCTGTCGATTATTGTCCCTTGCCACCGAGTGATCGCCAGCTCCGGCGCGTTGACGGGTTATGCGGGTGGTTTGCAGAATAAGCAGTGGTTGCTGGCGCTAGAAGGTCATCGTTCTTTGCTGTGAAGCAGATTTTGCACTGATGAAAACCTCATGGAATGGCCCGTAAGTCAGGTGGATCCATAACTTGAAAATAAATTACTCCCTATAAGTATATTTAAGTTGTCCATATAATGATTGGACAATAAAGGGCTTTTACCAAAAAAATAGGGGAGTATATTTATCTTTAGTAGTTATTTGATTTTATTAAGTCGCTCAAAAAACTCCTTATCTCTATTTAGTATCTACTTAGTGTCTAGTTAGTAGCGACTTAAGACCGACTTGTTAGCGCGCCAGCTTTACGCAATCTGTGCGTAATTCACACACACTCCAACAATATTTACTCTGCGACTTTCACTTTTTATCTTGCACCAACTCGGATAAAAAGCACGCCAATAGTGCGGTGCAGCCAGCATTTGCACACCATCTGAGAAAAATCCCCCAGCCTGGCTATATGCCATTGCACCATGTTGATGCGCGGCAACTAATATGGTTTTTGCGAATATCTCCTATACGAATAATCAATTTTTATAGATTTGTGCACTGCAGTATATTGAAGTCACCAAGAGCGGTTTTGCTGCAAATGTAACGTTAAAAAATCTACTTTTGTTATCGCGCATTTATTTGCTTCTTATTTGATTTCACCACATTCCCCGGAGGTTTTATGTCTGCAACTACTCGTCATTGCTACGCCATTGCTGCCTTGTTACTGGCGGTCGCTTCTGCTCCTACATTCGCGGCAGAGATCAAAAGTCCTTTCGATACGAAGAACTGTGAAATGCCTGCTTATCCAGATAAATCACTCAGCCAAAGTGAAGAAGGCATGGTCAAGTTGCAGTTTGTAACCGATGCCGCAGGCAAGGTGGTCGATGCCAAAGTAGTCCAGTCTAGCGGACATCGCAGTCTGGATAATGCGTCACTGAATGCGGTAAAAGAATGCAATTTTAAGCCGGTAGCGACCGCTCAGTTAGTCGCCAAAAACTGGAGCAATATCTCGTTCGTGTGGGTTATGGAATAAGGTTTGCGTTTCGTCCGTATTGCAAGAATTGGTTGATTTGAATTTGAAACTGAATTTCAAACTGAATTTCAAACTAAGTTTGAAAAGTCAAATTTAGATGTCCAATCATTCTGCGGCTTCTGGGCTACTTTAGGCTTGTAAGCCGCAGAATGATTGGACGTCTATTTTCAAACACTTAAACCATCATTATTTCCTGTATTTCAAATATTTCATCTACCAGAAACAATCTCGGCATAAGCTACTGGTTTTCGCAAAATTAATCATTTGTTGAGGACCATGTATGTCGTTATATCAATTTCGGTCGCCGCTGGTGCGTTTGAGTGCTTTATCACTGCTTGCGGTGCTGAGCGCCTGTAGCACGGTAAAAACTACATCGGCACCAGACCAGGCTTCATCATCCACCGCCGCTAAAAGTAGCGTGCTGTATTCGTGGGTAGTGTTGGGTGAAAACGGCCAAGCGGTGGCGCGCAGTGTGACGCAAGACGCGGTTTGCCCGTCTATGATCATTGATGGCACAACGCAAATTATGCAGGTGCGCGCCGCTGCGGGCACTGTGACGCAACGTGTAACCGCCAGTAGTGCGGAGGATTCTAAGCCTTCTGATTTTCCTATCCTGACGTGCGAAGCGACATTAAGCCCTGCGATCAAATCGGCCAGTATTGCGGGTCAAAATTTGCCACTTCCTAAAGCCGCGCCGCAAAAAATTATCGTAATCGGTGACACCGGTTGCCGTATGAAGAAGACGGATAATTATTACCAACCGTGTAATGACGTCAGCAAATGGGCATTCCATGACGTGATTAAAACTGCTGCTACATTTAAACCCGATTTAGTCATCCATGTCGGCGATTATCACTACCGGGAAAATCGCTGCCCCGACGGCAATGCGGATTGCGCCGGCAGTCCTTGGGGTTATGGCTGGGATACCTGGAATGCCGATTTTTTTGCGCCAGCCGCACCTTTATTGCGTGTTGCACCTTGGGTATTTGTCCGTGGCAATCATGAGAGCTGCGTTCGCGCAGGCCAGGGCTGGTGGCGCTTGATGGACCCGCGCCCTTTGCTGGTGGGGCGTGATTGTAACCTGCCCCAAGATGATTTAAGCGGCGACTACAGCGCACCGTATGGCGTGCCTTTGGATAAGATCGGGACTGATGATGCGCAACTGATCGTATTCGATTCTGCCAAAGTTCCGAATAAAGTCTTGGCAAAAACCGACCCTGCTTATGCCTTGTATATGAACCAGTTCAATCAGGTAGAGCAACTGTCAAAGCAAGCTAGCTTCAATATTTTTGTCGACCACCATCCTATACTCGGGTTTGCACCGGAGAAGAAAAAAGGTGGCGCGATTGATTTCAAACCAGGTAACGCCGCCTTGCAAGATCTGATGCAAAACATTCATTTTGCCCGTCTGTTCCCAGACAATGTACAAGCCGTTTTATCCGGCCATGTACATTTGTTTGAGGCGATTACCTTCAAAACCGATCACCCGACGCAATTTGTGACTGGCAATGGCGGCTCGTCGCTGGACATTCCTATGCCTAATGTACGTCCTGCTACGGCGACACCATTTATGGGTGCTGAGGTGGATTATTTCAGCAATACCAATGACGTTGGCTTTATGACGATGGAGCGTGAAGTACAGGGCTGGAAGATGCAAGCCTGGAATAAAGACGGCAAGTTGATGACTAATTGTTTGCTTAAAAATGGCAAAACTACTTGTGAGGCTGCCGCGCAATAGGAAGAACAGTCACATCGATATTGGTTTTTTTTAGCGGCATTGTGAAAAAAGCGAGACATTTATTTGTCTCGCTTTTTTGTTTTAGATTTTGTTGTCGCGTCATCAAATGGTCATCTGTGTTTCATGCTGCCGTCATACCGTTTTCCTACACTCGTGGAATTTTTACCCACCGAGAATTATTTAGGAAGGCAATATGATGAATCGCACACAAAACCATAATCCACGACAGAAATTTAATCGCTCGCTGCTATCAACACAGGTCGTGATCGCTGTGGCATTGATGGCGTCCCATGCCAATTCCAATGCGCAAACTGCTGAAAATTCTGCTTCATCAATAGTTGAGTCAGGTTCTGCGCTGGATGCCAATGCGATTAAAGATAAAGTCGTGATTAATGGTTCTCGCGTTGCCAATCGCGCACCTGTGCAGAGTTCATTAAAAGCCACACAGCCACAATCGGTTATCTCTGCCACCTTTATTGAGCAAGCCGTCACACCACTGGCGGACTTTAATGCGGTAGCACGGATTGCACCTAGCGTTGGGTCTGGAACGTCACCAAACGGTCCTGGGTTGGCAGAAACTAAAGTCACATTACGTGGCTTTCAGGATGGTGAATACAATATGACGTATGACGGTATTCCATTCGGCGATACCAATAATCCTACCCATCATTCGACCTCGTATTTTCCGGCTCGTATCATCGGCGGTATGGTGATCGAGCGAGGTCCTGGCAACGCTAGTAATCTTGGGCAGGCTACTTTTGGCGGCTCGATTAATTTATTTTCTAAAGAGTTATCACACGATTTTCATTTCACACCGTATGCGACTTTTGGGTCTTGGAATACCAAGATGCTAGGTGCGCAAATCGATAGTGGCATGCTAGCTAGTCTGGGTGACGCCAATTTCATGTTCAACGCATCAAAGCTGACGACGGATGGATATCTTACCTACAGTGGTGTGACGGAAGAAAATTATCAATTCAAAGCTCAACGCAAATTTGGCAGTGATACCGTAGTGACCGTGTTTTCAACTTACAACACGATTCAAAGTTATGTTCCTGATAAAGGTGGCGTCACCCTGAGTCAGGTTGCTCAATTTGGAAAAAACTATGCCCTAAATAATGACCCTACCAGCCAAAATTATTACGGTTATAACTTCAACAATAAAACGACGGATTTTGACTATATCCGCGTGCAATCCAAGTTGGCTGGCTGGGGTATCGACAATACTTTGTACACCTACGCTTACAACAACGATACCTATTCTGGCCAAGATGCAAGCGGCGCAACTGCTAACGGCACCAAGGCAGCAGCCACGGGTAATAAAGATGTACCTGGTTATAACAAGCTCAATTCTTATCGTGTTACTGGGGATATTTTTAAGGCGACTAATCAACTGAATGCAGGCTTGCTGCGTGCCGGGATCTGGTTAGAAAGCTCCAACACCAATCGTCACACTTACGATCTGGATTGGACGCTGGGTTTGCCAAATCCGAAAGAGACAACTGCGCCTAAATCAGTATCTTATGATCAGCGTTCATCATGGAAACAATACCAACCATTTGTTGAGTTTGAATGGGCAGTCGCGCCGCAATGGACAGTAACGCCAGGACTGAAGTATCTCAATTTCCAACGTTCTCTGGACGCGACAGTGAATCAGACTACGCGGATTGCTACCCAGACTGATCAGACTTATACAGCCACCTTGCCATTTCTGACGGTGAATTACAGCGTCAATAAAGAGTGGTCAGCTTATGCACAAGTTGCTAAAGGTTTTCTGGTACCAGATTTATCCTTGTTCTATGTGAACAATCCGCTACTCAGCACACCAAAGCCACAGACTTCGACTAACTACCAGTTAGGCACGGTGCATCAGTCACAAAATCTGACACTGGATGCAGATATTTATTACATCGACTTCAATAATAAAATTGCCTCCACAGGTACAGGCAATGATCTGGTGTATTACAACCAGGGCGGTGTTGTGTACAAGGGTATAGAGGCGGCGGCGACTTACTATGTGGGTAGCGGTTTCTCGGTACACGCGAATGCATCATTGAATAGCGCTAAAGCCAAAGACACAGGATTGCAAGTAGCTAAAGCCCCAGACTCCACATCGGCTTTGGGTTTGCTCTACAAAGCGAACGGTTTATATGGATCACTGATTGCCAAAATGGTCGGTTCCCAATATGCCAAAGATGGAGAGCCGGCCGCCTATAAAATCGCCGGCTATACAACCGCAGATATGACCGTCGGTTATCGCTGGAAAGATATTGGCGGCATGGTTAAAAACGTCAGAGCACAAGTGGGTATCAATAATCTGTTGAACAAATTAGATACAACGTCTATTTCTGTAAATAGTAAAGGTGCTGCTTTTGATCAATATACATTTCAACCAGAGCGTAGCTGGGCTGTATCGCTCAGTGCAGATTTCTGAGACTGAAATTACGTATCAAATTTTTGACTGAAATTAAAAAAGCTCTTTCGGTGGTGTCTGCCGGAAGAGCTTTTTTATTGGCATTTTCGTTGATGTTAATGTGCTTATTTAACAGAATATTCAGGTCGTTATTTTCACTTCTATTCTGTTGAATATGTAGGTGAGTTACTGCCTAGCAAAATGTTCTCTGGTTTAATTTTATTGCCAATACACCAACCAGGAATGCAGTTTGATCGCCACATTTTGATGTGTTCAGCGTAATATAATCGGCTAGGGTATCGCTCATCAGCTTTTTATTGGACACATTATGAGACCATTTTCTCATCTGCTTTTTGGACTATCGGGTGTCGTGGTATTGGTCTCAGCTTGCCAAAAAAAACCAGTACCAGATAATTCTGCTGCGACTGCATCAGCCGATCAGGCGGCCGCATCGGCGACCGCGCCAACCGGCATCGTAAAAAATGCGATACGCCATACCGAGGAGACTGCCGATGTCACCAAGTGGATGGAAATGGCATCAAGTAAAACGCCTGCACAACTTGCTGAAGAGGCGAGATTAGCGAAAGTCGCCAAAGATACGAAGCTGGAGCAAGAGGCTAAATTAGCTTTGGATGCTAAAGCTCTTGCAGCCAAAACGACCACAATTTCACCGGCGGCAGCGGTAGCACATGACCCGGTAAAAACAACTGTTGCTGTAGCTACCCCACCAGCCACCACCGCAATAAAACCGGTGGACACACCGCCGCTCCAGGTGGCTACGGTATCACCCAAACCTGCGCCAGCAGTAGTTGCAGCGCCAACGCCTGCGCAAGCACAATCACAAGATAATTCAGAGCAAAATCAGCCAAAACTATTGTCTAGTGTTCAGCCGACATTCCCGGTTACCGCTACGTTGGCTGGTGTGACTGAGGGCTCTGTGACTGCGCGCGTCAGCATTGGTACCGACGGTAAAGTAGTGCAAGTTGAGATTGTCAAAGCCAGACCGACTAAAGTGTTCGATAAAGAAGTGATTGCCGCAGTATCGCAATGGAGATACGCACCGCTGACCAGCCCGCAAACAAAAATAGTGGAATTGAGTTTTCAAAGTGCCCTCAAATTATTGTCAAGCGTGCAGCCTGTATTTCCTGCCACCGCAACTCAGGCTGGCGTGACAGAAGGTCTGGTCAGTGCCTGTATCAACATTGGTACAGATGGCAAGGTAAGCGCGGTCGAGATTATTAAATCTAAACCAACTAAATTATTTGATAAAGAAGTTATCGCCGCTGCTTCGCAGTGGAAATACGCACCAATCTCCAGCCCACAGACAAAAATACTGGAGTTCAGTCTAAAGCAGGCTAACTAAGGAGGTCGCTTAGATGAAAAAACAAGATGCAAGACAGGTAGCGGAAAAGAAAATAAAGCTAGCTAACCAATCACTCTAAACTAAAAAAGAGTGGAAATCTTATTCCCAGCGAGCAAATTTTTTTCTTGTTGCGAAATTGCCCGCAATCATTTTTCAAGCTTGATAAAAAATACCAATCGGCTAAGCTAGGGTACAAATAAAAATAGAGCATTACCCCTAATTCGTTGCTTTGTGGTGACTTAGCGCCCCTTGAGCGCAAACCGGACATAAATCGAATAATTATTGAGCAGTTTCGACCATCTGTCCGCGCATTTCAGATCATACAAAATCACTCAAGTCTCTCACCACGAGAGATGAACACCGGTTGTTTGAGAGAGTAATTTACCACTACGTTTTACTTAAAAGGGAATATATGAAACTAAAGCCTTACCTCGGTCTGCTTGCATTGCCACTGGCAATCTCCACAGCCTATGCCGCCGATATACCAGATGGCCCGACTATTACGATCAGCGGTTTTGGCACAGCAGCCTTAACCCGCGCCTCCACGGACGACGCAGAATTTGCCCGTGTTCTACAATTAGGCGGGGTCAAAACGACAGCTAAGACAGGACCTGACTCCAATTTTGGTATTCAAGCTACCGCCAATATGAATGACTGGCTCTCATTTACAGCGCAAGGTCTTGTCCGCAAACGCGTCACGGACGAGTTTGGCGGAGAACTCGCCTGGGCATTCGCCAAATTCAAAGTGAATGACAATTTAAATGTCCGCGTAGGTCGTATGGGACTTCCGGTATACATGATTTCTGACTACCTCAACGTGGGCTATGCCAGCACCTATTTGCGTCCACCGGTAGAAATGTACAGTCAGGTCAACTTAGAAAATGTCGACGGAGTTGACGCGATTTATCAAAGCTCTTTTGGCGACACTACGCTGACAACGCAGGTCGCTGCTGGACAAAGTGAAACAAAGGGCAGTGGCAACTCGTACACGGCGAAATTTAAAAGCATTGCCGGACTCAACATGGTCTTAGAGAACGGTCCTTTTACCGTTCGCTTCGGACACATCTACACAAAATTTAGCGTTGATGACTCCCCATCCTTAAACGCCGTGGTCGGCGGTTTAAACCAATTTGGTTTTACATCTCAAGCCAACAGCGTCAAACTTCACGACAACAAAGCGACTTTTACTTCACTCGGACTCACCGTCGACTGGAAAAATATTTTAGTGCAAACGGAATACGGAAAACGTAAATCAGAAAGCGTCTCGTTACCAGATACCTCCTCCTGGTACACGATGTTTGGCTACCGTTTTGGCAAATTTACACCGTATTTCACTCATGGCTCTGTCAAACAAGACAGCCCAAGAACCGTCGCAGGATTACCAACGACAGGACCTTTGGCAGGATTAACGGCAGGCGCTAACATATTTGCATCACTGGCACCGATACAAACCAGTAATAGTATTGGTGTACGTTGGGACTTCAACAAATCCGCAGATCTGAAAATACAATTCGACAGATTATCCCCAGAAAATGGCTCCGGTACCTTCGTGAACGCCAAGCCAACATTCCAGGGTCCCGTGAATGTCGTTGCGGCTGCTATTGATTTTGTATTTTAAGGGGGACGACATGAAAAAAATTATTCAAGCCAGTCTTGCTGCCGCCAGCCTGACATTTTTTGCAGTTCCGGCAATGGCTGAAGTTGTTGCCATCGTTAGTGCAAAAAGTGCAGCTTCTGCTATGTCGGCAGATGAAGTGTCACAATTTTTCCTAGGTAAATCTGCTAAATTAACACCAGTAGATCAGCCGGAAAGTTCTGCAATTCGCTCGGAGTTTTATAAAAAAGTGGCGGACAAAGAACCATCTCAGGTCAAATCAATTTGGTCAAAATTAGTCTTCACTGGCAAAGGCACTCTGCCAAAAGAATACGGCTCAAGTGGCGATGTTAAAAAAGCCGTTGCTGCTGATACTAATTTGATTGGCTATATCGAAAAATCTGCGGTTGATTCCAGTGTCAAAGTAGTCGTCAGTCTTCCATAAGTCTTGTTCAGGTGCGCGCTCTGTTGTGAATAAATATTCTTATAACAGAGCGCTTTAGTTTTGATTTCATTTTCGAATTCAGCTTCAGTCGTAATCTCTTTAGATTTGCAATTTAGTTTGTTGTTGTGCGTTTTTGGTATTGGCGGTTCATTTCATTTTTTTGATGATTTTCCGTTGTATTCACATGCATGATATTCAATATAAAAGAGGTGCTTATGAAATTCAAACCTTATCTCAGTCTGCTTGCATTGCCAATGGCAATCTCCACAGCTTATGCCGCCGATACACCCGATGGCCCGACGATTACGATCAGCGGTTTTGGCACAGCAGCCTTAACCCGCGCCTCCACAGATGACGCAGAATTCGCCCGTGTTATACAGATAGCCGGAGTCAAAACGACGGCTAAAACAGGACCTGATTCCAATTTTGGTATTCAAGCTACTGCCAAAATGAATGATTGGCTATCACTGACGGCTCAAGGTTTAGTACGCAAACAAATTACTGATGAATTCGGAGCCGAATTGAGCTGGGCATTCGCTAAATTTAAAGCCTCTGATAATTTGAGTTTTCGGGTTGGCCGGATGGGTTTGCCGGTATACATGATCTCCGATTATCTTAATGTCGGCTATTCCAATACCTACTTACGTCCTCCGGTAGAAATGTATAGCCAGGTTAATTTGGAGCGTGTGGATGGTATTGACGCAATTTACCAGACATCGTTTGGTGAAAACACGTTCACGAGCCAGGTCGCTTTAGGAAAAAGCGAAACAAAAAGTGCAGGTAATTCCTATACCGCAAAATTTAATACCATCGCCGGTGTGAATCTATTGCTAGAGAATGGACCTTTTTCAGTGCGCTTTGGTCACATATATACCAAATTTAGTGTAGATGACTCCGCGCCATTAAATGCAGTGGTTGGCGGACTGACCCAATTCGGCTTCGTCTCACAAGCTAATAGCATCAAGGTTCACGATAACAAAGCCACGTTTACTTCACTCGGTTTAGGGATCGACTGGAAAAATATTCTGGTGCAATCTGAATATGGCAAACGTAAATCAGAGAGTTTGTCGCTACCTGATACCAGCTCCTGGTACACCATGTTTGGTTACAGGATGGGTAAATTTACGCCTTACTTTACCCATGCTTCGGTCAAGCAAGACAGTCCTAGAACAGTTGCTGGCTTACCTACTACCGGGCCTTTGGCCGGATTGACTGCGGGCGCTAATATATTTGCGTCACTGGCACCGATACAAACCAGTAATAGCATCGGTCTGCGTTGGGACTTTAATAAATCTGCCGATCTGAAATTGCAGTTTGATCGGTTTTCCCCTGAAAATGGATCGGGTACTTTCATCAATGCCAAACCAACATTCCAAGGGCCTGTAAATGTATTCGCGGCTGCGATTGATTTTGTATTTTAAGGAGGCGACATGAAAACAATTTCCCCCCGTATTTTTTTGGCCTTGGGTTTGACCTTCACTTTAACCGCAACAGCATTGCCAGCCATGGCAGATGTCGTGATCGTGGTCAATCCTAAAAACCCGGTAGCAAATATGACGCCGGAACAAGTGGCGCAGTATTTTCTCGGTAAATCCACTACTTTTACGCCGGTAGATCAGCCTGAAAACTCCGCCATACGGGCAGAGTTTTATAAAAAGGTAGCTGATAAAGAGCCCTCCCAAGTAAAGGCAATTTGGTCAAAATTAGTCTTCACCGGCAAAGGTACTTTACCTAAAGAATATGGCTCCAGCGCCGAGGTGAAGAAAGCAGTAGCATCTGACATGAATGCCATCGGCTATATTGAAAAATCCAGTGTAGATGCGACCGTTAAAGTGATCGCGAATTAACGGCTGTTGTGAATCGATGTAGTTGAGAGGAGATTTCTTTTTATGCTTGACCCCAGCGAGAGTCAAAAAAACCGATTAACAATCTAAGTGCAAGTTAAGCTGATGCTCATTCAGCCAAGATAGGAGCAAAACGAATGCGAAGACACAATATTTTTCATTATTTTGATAAAACAAGCTGGGGTAGTTCCCTGTATCTTTTGGTTTACACGTATCGTGTTTGGTAGCAGAGAAATTTTGTATTTAACAACGATTTCGTTCATTTGAATTATCAGCAAATAAAGGCGTAAGACATGAGCATTAAACGCAGAATATGGGCCTTACCAGTCATTGCCACGGTCATTTTCGGTGTTGGTCTGGCAGTCAGTGTATATTTTTCTACCTTAGCGATTTCGTCGATCAAAGCTACTGCTGATGTCGACTATCCCGTACTCGACCGCGCGAAAATTTTATCCTCAGACGTTCAGGGTTTGACAGACATGTTGAGGGACGCGGTATCTGAAGGTGATAAAAAACGTATTGATGCGGTCGCTGAGACGGCCAAAAAAGTCAAAGAAAAACTCAAAAAATTAGGTGACGTGCCTGGCCAAAAAGCACTCGCTGATAAATTAAGCGGCGAGTTTGACGCCTACTATGCACCAGCCTTAAAGGTCGCCAAGATTATGCTGGAAATTGAGCAGGGTGATCCGCAAGCAGAGATTGGCACCATGCAAAGTGCGTTAAAAATCTTACAAGCTGATTTGACCAAAACCGTAGACACTGCCCAAAGTCAATTCACCATGGGTATTGAGAAAAGCGGCGATAACGTGCGCAATGTGCTCTATACCGCAATTCTGGTTGCACTGATGGTGACAGTTTCTCTGGGTGTCGTATCCTTCTTTGTCGTGCGTACGATCTGGCAGCAATTAGGTGGTGAGCCAGAATATGCCCGCGAAATCGCTGCTGCCGTTGCCGCCGGTGATTTGAGTATGGAGATCAGTATCGATGGTGAACATGGAACGAGTTTGCTATCTGCCCTGCAAGAAATGCAGGTGCGTTTGCAGTCTATGGTGGCAGATATTAAAACTTCTGCAGAAACCATTAAAGTTGCTAGCTCAGAGATCGCTTCGGGTAATGCAGACTTATCCAGCCGTACCGAATCGCAAGCCAGCAGCCTGGAAGAAACCGCAAGCTCGATGGAGACATTAACCGATACCGTAAAACAAAATGCCGACAATGCACGTCAGGCAAATCAGTTGGTACAAAGCGCCTCCGGTGTGGCGGTCAAAGGTGGTAATGTGGTGAGCCAGGTGGTAACAACCATGGCAGAGATTAACCAGTCCTCTAAAAAGATCGTCGATATTATTGCGGTAATTGATGGTATCGCTTTTCAAACGAATATTCTGGCACTGAACGCGGCGGTAGAAGCCGCGCGTGCCGGTGAGCAAGGCCGTGGTTTTGCAGTCGTTGCCTCCGAGGTGCGTAATTTGGCGCAAAGAAGTGCCGCCGCCGCTAAAGAAATCAAAACATTGATCGGTGATTCAGTCGATAAAGTTAATATCGGTTCGCAATTGGTGGATCAGGCTGGTAATACGATGGATGAGATCGTTGCCTCGGTTAAACGCGTCAGCGACATCATGGCGGAGATTACATCAGCCAGCCAAGAGCAAAGTGCGGGCATACAAGAGGTCAGCGTTGCTATTGGCCAAATGGATGAGATGACTCAGCAAAACTCCGCCTTGGTAGAACAGGCCGCTGCGGCTGCAGAGTCGCTGGAAGAGCAAGCCGATCATCTGACCCAAGCACTCGATGTATTCAAGTTATCGTCTGTGGCACCGGCATATGGCGGCAAAGCACGACCAGCTAGTCCTGCTGTTAAGACAAAGGCCTACCAGGCAACGGCGATAGGAATGGATTAGATCCTCGGGTCTGATGTCAGAATACTGAGATCAATTCGTTTCCTCCCATCCGCTTGATTGGTTTCAAGCGGATTTTTTATGCCTGAAAAATTGAATGCAAATTGCGTGCAAATTGAATCAATACCGTTGTTCAGGCGTCCAAAGCGATACATTTTTGATAATTACCCATACGTTTATTATTCAAACATTCGTTCGTCTTACTCGTTACGCATATATTCATTCATCAGTATTTTTCTGCATCTTGTTTGGCAATTCCCCATCGTTTTTACTTCATTGGAAGGACTTACCGTGAAATTGGTTTATGACTTGAAGATTTCGGCAAAACTATTTGTGGGCTTTATCACCCTGCTATTGCTCACCTGCTTTCTCGGTGTGTTTTCTATCTATCAGTTAGCGCAGGTTAACCAGACCGCCACGGAGCTTGGTACTAATTGGTTGCCAAGCGTCGATGCCGGGATGGGTATTAAAGAGCGTATCTCCCGTATTCGCTCACAAGAGGCGCAAGTCGTCTCTGCAGAGAGTCCCGAAGAAGCTGATAAATATGCCGGACGGGTCAAAGAGGCCGTTGCCGGGCTCAGAGAATATGAAAAAAAATATCAGGTTTTGATCAGCCTGCCAGAAGAAAAAGCCGAGTTCGACGAGTATCTGAAATTGATGAGTAGCTATCTTGCACTCTCAGACAAAATGGCGACCCTAGCGCATGATGGTAACAATAAGGATGCGACCGCAATTTTGCGTAATGAATCATCCAAGCTAAATACCCAAATTCGCACGATGGTCGACAAATTGGTGAAGATTAACAGTGAGGGCGGCGCTGCCTCCTATCAACATAGTACTGAGGTATATAAGAGCTCGCGCTCGTGGATTATTGGCGTTCTTGCCGCAAGCATTTTGTTAGGGCTGACTTTGGCGTACTGGATTGCTCACGTTGTCTCCAGTCCTTTGCAGTATGCAGTCAAGGTAGCGCAAACGGTAGCATCTGGTGATCTGACTAGCCAGATCAATGTGAACAGCAAGGATGAGACTGGGATGTTGTTGCAGGCGCTCAAAGAAATGAACGCAAGTCTGCTGAAAGTTGTCAGTGAAGTCCGTAACGGAACTGATCAAATTGCGTCTGCGTCGATGCAAATCGCGGAAGGTAATATGGATTTATCCAACCGCACCGAAACTCAGGCCAGTTCATTGGAAGAAACCGCCTCTTCCATGGAGGAGCTGACCTCCACGGTCAGGCATAACAGTGACAATGCACGGCAAGCAAATCAGCTTTCAATTTCTGCCACGCAGGTAGCGATAAAAGGCGGTGATGTGGTCTCACAAGTGGTCGACACAATCGGGTCGATTAATGCCTCATCGAAAAAAATCGTCGATATTATCGGTGTGATCGACAGCATCGCTTTTCAGACGAATATTCTGGCATTGAATGCTGCGGTTGAGGCTGCCCGTGCGGGTGAGCAGGGACGTGGATTTGCCGTGGTTGCTTCAGAAGTGCGTAATCTGGCCCAACGTTCTGCCAGCGCAGCAAAAGAGATTAAAGAATTGATCAATGATTCGGTCGAAAAAGTAGGTCAGGGGTCTCGACTGGTGGATCAGGCTGGCAATACGATGAATGAGGTGGTTGAAAGCGTTAGACGGGTCAGCGATATCATCAGCGAGATCACTGCCGCGGGCGCAGAACAAAACTCAGGGATTAATCAGATCAATACTGCCATCACACAAATGGATGAGGTCACGCAACAGAATGCGGCATTGGTAGAGGAGGCTGCTGCCGCAGCAAAATCCTTGCAGGATCAGGCCGCTAAATTGAGTCAGGTCGTCAGTGTATTCAAACTTGATCAAACTAGCGTCAACCAGACTTCAGCCGGTAAACCAGCTGTCATCGTTGCACGTTCAGCGCCTATGGCAAACAAGCCCAAACCTGCAACCCGCGTACTTCCAAAGCCAGTCATGTCAGCTCCGCGTAATGGTAATTCTAGCGCAGCAAAGTCTAAAGTCGCCACGGCAGAAACGGATGATTGGGAAGAGTTCTAAGAAAAACCCCCTGCCAGCTGGTGTATTGAATACCAAGCTGACAGGTTCTTAAGCATGTCTAAAATCTGAAACTCACCAGACGCTAAGGTAGTGCTATTGCGATACCTTAACCATAAAAAAACATCTGCAAAACAATATACTCCCCCTAATTTTTACTAAAAACGCAATATTGTCCAGAGATTACATGGACAATAAAATATACATAGTGGGAGTATGTATTTTCAGGTAATTAACTTAATTCAGTTTGCTGGACAATAATGCGCGATACCAAGCCGTATTCACTGGCCTCAGACGCATTCATCCAATAGTCGCGGTCGATGTCGGTGGTGACTCTCTCCAACGACTGTCCTGACTCTTTTGCAATCAATGCTGCAATACGTTCACGAACTTTGACGATTTCACGCGCCTGGATTGCGATGTCACTGGCTTGTCCGCCAGCGCCGCCGCTTGGTTGATGGATCAGGAAGCGGGTATTAGTCAAGCAGAAGCGACGCTCTTTTGGCACGGCCAAAAATACATTCACTGCGGCGCTGCCGACCCAGCCCGTGCCAACCATATTGACCGGAGCATCGATAAATTTGACGATATCATGGATGACATCGCCGGATTCCACGTGACCACCAGGCGACGATACGAGAACTGTGATCGGCTCTTTGGACTCTGCCGCCAGCGCAATCAGGCGATTGCTCACATCGGCTGCCATCTTATCGTTGATCGTGCCAAACACCAGCACGGTCCGTGATTTAAAGGCTTTTTCTTCCAGAAAAGGGCTACGTGGTGCGCTGTCGTTGTTATTTTCGTCGGCCATAATATTATCGCTTGGTTGGATTGGTGAAATGAGGAAAATTTTGTATAACTTTTGTTAGATGGCTATGGGCTTGGATTTTTCAAGTAGGCTTCTGCCAGTCTGACCCAATAAGTTGCGCCGATTGGTAGCAAATCATCGTTAAAGTCATAACTGGGGTTGTGTAGATTGCATGGCCCCAAGCCATGGCCAATATCGCGGTGCTCGCCATCGCCATTCCCTAAGAAAACATAGCAGCCAGGCTTGGCCTGCAACATAAACGCGAAATCTTCTGCGCCCATGGTGGGTTCTACCTGTGCATCGACGCGGTCGTTCCCAACGATGGAGCGCATCACATCGACTGCAAAGGCGGTTTCTTTGGCATGATTGATCAGCGGTGGATAGTTGCGTGTAAAGTTAAAGTCGACCGAGGCGTCAAATGCAGCGGCAGTGTGTTCTGCAATCGCGCGCATCCGGTTTTCCAGCAGATCAACTACCGATGTGGTAAAGCCGCGTACCGTACCGATTAAGCTGGCTTCATCGGGTATGACGTTGGTGGCGCTGCCGGCATGAATTTGGGTAATGGACAGCACAGCAGTATCCAGCGGACTTTTGTTGCGGGTGATAATCGTTTGCCAGCTCTGCGCAATTTGCACAGCGACCATAATAGGATCGATGCCCTTATGAGGTTGCGCCGCATGCGCGCCTTTACCTTTGATGGTGACTTCAAATTCGTTGGAGGATGCCATCATCGGTCCGGCAGTGACCCCGAAACTGCCAGCTGCTGCACCGGGCCAGTTATGCATACCAAATACGGCTTCCATCGGACATTGTTCAAACAAACCATCATCCATCATGCGCTTAGCACCACCACCACCTTCTTCCGCCGGTTGGAAGATGGCATAGACCGTTCCGTCAAATTCCCGATGTTGAGACAAGTAATGCGCTGCGCCCAACAGCATCGCCGTATGGCCATCATGGCCGCAGGCATGCATTTTGCCTTCGTTTTTTGATGCGTGAGGAAAGGTATTAAATTCTTGCATGGGTAAAGCATCAATGTCGGCACGCAAGCCGATGGCCCGTTGGCTGGTACCGTTTTTGATGATGCCGACAACGCCGGTAGTTCCAAGGCCACGAATGACAGGGATGCCCCATTCTTGTAACTTGTGGGCGACCACGTCTGAGGTACGGTGTTCTTCGAAACTTAGCTCGGGATGCGCGTGAATGTCGCGTCGGATTTGTTGAAGTTCGGTATGAAACTGAAGGATAGGGTCAATCAAATGCATGATGTTCTCCGGACAAATAGTGAGTGATTGCAGCGCTAAGAGTTCACTCAGGATACTTGCTAATTTGTTGCGCCAAAAGAGTGCGCAGTGTATGTTGTTGCACAATGCAGACTGGCAATTAATCTTGCAACGCACGCCGTCGTCGGTTCGTTGGGGAGCAATCGCACTATGTTCTTGTCGTCAATGCTTGTTGTAAAAGTCAGTGATATCAACGGGTTTAAAAAGTAGTGCTTAGAAACAGTATTAATAAGTTCAAGTGTAAATCATTTTGCCTCAATCAGAATTGAGTTGGTTTTTCATCCTGATAGTTTGATTGCTGGCACTGTCCCAACCGATTTTAAAGGAGTCGTCGATGTCGATGTTGCATAAAATTAAGAGCAAAATCAAACCACGCACCGTGTTGTTAGCTGCAAGTATCTCGGCTTTCCTCGTGGTGTCGCCGATCAGCTTTGCGCAGGAATTTAAATTGGCGATGAGTTCGCCACCAACGTCGCTCGACCCCCATTTTTATAACGTCTTTCCAAATCTCAATGTCTCAGACCATATGTTTGAGACTTTAGTCACCATGGATGCCGATAGCCATATTATTCCTGGCCTCGCGGAGTCATGGACGCTGGTCAATAACTTGACTTGGGAGTTAAAGCTGCGTAAAGGCATTAAATTTCATGATGGTTCTGAAATGACGGCCGATGATGTGATCTGGTCATTGGATCGTCCTGCAAATATCGTTGGCAGCCCTGGCAAGTTTGATGTCTACACCAAGGCAATCATTAACAAGAAGGTTGTTGATGCTTATACGATTCGGCTGACGACTAAAGAGCCTTATCCACTGATGTTGCCAGATTTGTCCGCGATTTATATTGTCTCTAAAAAAGCGACCCAAGGTTTGACCAGCGACGATTTTTCTAGCGGCAAAGGGATGGTCGGAACAGGTCCGTATAAATTCGTGAAGTTCCTGCGGGATGACAGGATTGAGATGGACCGCTTCGATGGATATTGGGGTAAAAAAGCCGGTAAATGGAGCAAAGTGACTTTGCGTTTTATTCCTAACGGTGCGACCCGTATTGCGGCTTTGTTAGCGGGTGATGTGCAAGCCTTAGAGAACGTACCCACCCCCGATGTTGCCCGTATCCGTAGCGACACCAATTTGACCATGATGTCAAAAGTATCGCACCGCCTGATCTATTTATATCTGGACGGTACCCGCGATAAATCTCCTTTCATCACGGACAAAGATGGCAAGCCTATGGATAAAAATCCATTGAAAGATATCCGTGTCCGTAAAGCGATTTCGATGGCGATCAATCGTGACGCGATTAAAGATCGTGTTATGGAAGGACTGTCACAGCCGACTGCCAACTTGGTTCCTATCACTTTATTTGGGCATAATCCCGAACTCAAAGTCATGAAATACGATCCAGATATGGCTAAAAAATTATTGACCGAGGCTGGTTATCCCAACGGCTTTAGTGTCACCATCCAGACCCCGAATAATCGTTATGTCAATGATGAGAAAATTACCCAAACAATTGCCCAAATGCTGTCAAAAATTGGTATTGCAGCTAAGGTAGAAGGTATGCCAATGTCGATCTACGCCTCCCGTGGAATTAAGCGCGAATACTCAATCGGCTTGCTCGGCTGGGGCGCGCAGACGGGTGAAGTCTCTTCCCCTTTACGCGCGATTGCCGCCTGTGATGAGCCTGAAAAAGGGTTTGGCGGTAACAACTACCTCAAATATTGCAATCCTAAAGTGAATGAAATCTTAGGTAAGGCAATGAACACGGTAGACGATAAAGTCCGCCTGAAGTTATTGCAAGATGCTACTGCGCTAGTGATCAATGATGCCGAGATCATTCCGATTCATCAACAGGTGACGACCTGGGCGATGAAGAAGAATATTACCTATATTCCCCGTACCGACGAACGTACTCATGCCTACGATTTTAGTGCCAAATAATCAGACCTAAATATCGATAAGTGTCTAAAGCATCAAGACCCCTCACCACAGAGGCACAGAGACACAGAGACACAGAGGAACAACAAAAAAAGAGAAAGGCAGGTTTTGCTGTTCTATTGATTTTCTCGGTATTTATTCTTCCTCTGTGTCTCTGTGGTGAGGGGTTTTGGTTTTTGCGTAATTCCTATTGATGTAAGTTTTGACAGTGGAACAGGAAGCAGCATGTTGGTTTTTATTATTCGACGTCTGATGCAAAGCGTCATCGTTTTACTGGTGATGTCGCTGCTGGTGTTTGCCGGCGTGTACGCAATCGGTAACCCGATTGATGTATTGATTAGCCCAGACGCCGATCAGCTAGAGCGTGCCCGCACCATTGCCGCATTTGGTTTAGATAAACCGATGGTGGAGCAATATTTTATATTTTTAAAAAATGCACTCAGCGGTGATATGGGACGCTCGTTTGCTTTTTCTACGCCCGCTCTTGCCCTGATTTTTGAACGCATGCCAGCAACGATGGAGCTCGCCGTCTGCGCCATCTTTTTGTCGGTCGTGATGGGCATACCGCTTGGTTTGTGGGCGGGTTTGCGTCCCAACGGCGTAGCGGGAAAAACGATTATGGCGGTTTCCATTTTCGGTTTTTCATTGCCTACATTTTGGGTAGGGTTGATGCTGATTATGGTGTTTGCCGTGCAGTTAGGCTGGTTGCCCTCCAGTGGACGTGGCGAAACCAGTTTGCTCTTCGGTATTCCCGTAAGTTTTTTAAGTTGGGACGGTCTGCGACATATACTGATGCCCGCATTTAATCTGGCCTTGTTTAACGTCGCATTGGTCATACGCCTGACGCGCGCTGGTGCGCAAGAAGCGCTGTTGCAAGACTATGTCAAATTTGCACGTGCCAAGGGTTTGCGAAATAGCCGCATCATTGGCGTGCATGTACTCAAAAATATTTTAATACCGATCATTACCGTGATTGCTTTGCAATTTGGTTCGATTATTGCGTTCGCGATTGTGACGGAATCGGTGTTCGCCTGGCCGGGCATGGGTAAGCTGATTATTGATTCTATCCGCGTATTGGATCGACCAGTCATCGTGGCGTATTTGCTGCTGATTGTGACGATGTTTATTTTGATTAATCTGGTGGTAGATGTTTTGTATTCTTTGCTCGATCCACGAGTCCGACTTTCTGAGAGCAAATCATGACGACGACATTGCAAAAACCAGCAGCGCCGTTTAAAGCGGATACGCCGTTCCGGCGATTTACCCGTCAATTTTTTGAAAGCAAAATCGCTACAGCAGGCTTAGTGTTGCTGGTCTTGATTTTGTTAGCAGCACTTTTCGCCCCCTGGATATCGCCGCAAAATCCCTACGATCTCAGCAATTTAGATGTGATGGATTCGCGGCTAGAGCCTGGTCAGATGTCGGCCGATGGCAAATTACGTTTTCTGATGGGCACTGATGAGCAGGGACGTGACATGCTCTCTGCGATTATTTACGGCTTACGTATTTCAGTGATGGTTGGTGTTAGCAGTACCGTGATTGCTTTGGTGATTGGCTTAACGTTGGGGCTGTTCGCTGGCTATGCAGGTGGCAAGATCGAATCGTTAATTATGCGGATTGCCGATATCCAATTGTCGTTTCCTCCGATTTTGATTGCCTTGATTTTGCTGGCGCTGAGCGGGCAGGGCGTGGGCAAAATCATCATCGCGCTGGTCGCAGTGCAATGGGCTTACTACGCCCGCACCGCAAGGAGCGCAGCCTTGGTGGAGCGCAAAAAGGAATATGTGGAAGCTGCAATAGGCTTGGGTTTGTCACCTGCCCGGATTATTTTGCGACATCTGCTACCTAATTGCTTACCGCCGTTGATTGTGATCGCTGCATTGCAGGTAGCTTCGGCGATTTCACTAGAGGCGACGTTATCCTTTTTAGGTTTGGGTTTGCCAGTCACTGAACCCTCACTGGGATTGCTGATTGCAAATGGCTTCCAATATCTGCTGTCGGGTAAATACTGGATCAGTTTCTTCCCGGGCATCGCTTTATTAGTGACGGTAGTGTCCATCAACCTGGTAGCCGATCAGTTGCGCGATGTGCTCAATCCGCGTTTGCAGACACAATAAGAGGACGTGATGCCAGAACTAAAACAAGCAACGCAACCTACGCAACCTACTCTGATTGTCGAAGGATTGACGACCGAATTCCATACCCGCGCAGGAATAGCAACCGCAGTGAATGATGTCTCGTTCTCGGTGATGCCTGGTCAAATTATGGGATTAGTGGGGGAGTCTGGTTCGGGCAAATCGATGACCGGTTATTCCATCATGGGTTTGATTGATGCGCCGGGTAAAGTCGTGGGTGGTCAAATTTTACTCAAAGGTCAGGACTTGCGGGCGATGTCTGCAGAGCAAATGCGCCAGGTAAGAGGTGACCGCATTGCGATGATTTTTCAAGATCCGATGATGACTTTAAATCCGGTATTGCGGATAGATACGCAAATGACCGAGGCCATTTTCGCCCATCACAAAGTAAGTAAATCTGCTGCGATGGAAATGGCACGTGATGCTTTGGTGCGGGTAGGCATTCCTTCACCGGACGAGCGGTTGATGTCGTATCCGCATCAATTTTCTGGCGGCATGCGTCAACGCGTGGCGATTGCGATTGCTCTGCTGAATAAACCTGATCTGATTATTTGCGACGAGCCGACAACGGCCTTGGACGTGACGATACAAGGACAAATTCTGTTTGAGATGCAAAAACTTTGCCGCGAATCCGGTACCTCCTTAATCTGGATCACGCATGACTTATCGGTGATCGCCGGATTGGCCGATACCGTGAGCGTAATGTATGCTGGCCGGATTGTTGAGAGCGGCACGGTGGAGCAAGTGCTGAACCAACCACGTCACCCTTATACCTATGGCTTGATCGCCTCGGCGCCGTCACGCAACCCGCGTGGTCAGGCTTTACATCAGATTCCCGGAATGACACCCTCTTTATTAAACTTGCCAGTCGGTTGTGCTTTTCGTGAGCGTTGTAGTCAGGCGCAGAGCGATTGTGCCAATGTGCCAGCTTTAACAGAGATCGATGGTCGCGCTGTGCGTTGTTTTCACCCAATACCCGCAGAGAGCGAGTTAGTCGCATGAGCATTATTCACTCTGACGCTACACCGATATTAGAGCTACGCAATGTCAGCAAACGTTTCGTCAAACCATTGGATACCGCCGCCAAGATCGCCAATGTGTTTGGTGCCAATATGCAGCAACAGACCGTGCACGCGGTTGATCAAGTGAATCTGGTGGTGCAAGCCGGTGAGGTGGTTGGTCTGGTCGGTGAATCTGGTTGTGGCAAATCGACTCTAGGACGCATGGCGGTCGGTTTGCATTCGTTGTCTGAGGGATCGCGTTGGTGGCGAGGACAAGAAGTCAAGCAAATGGATCGCGCTGCGCAGCGCAAGGTACAGCTTGGCATACAAATGATTTTTCAAGATCCGTATGCATCGCTGAATCCTCGTATGCGAGTGCAAGGCATTATTGGCGAAGCGCCTGTTGTACATCAGATTATTTCAGGCTCTGAACAAAAGTCTTATGTAGAAAATTTGTTGCAGCGAGTTGGTTTAGATCCCGCTGTTTTACGACGCTTTCCACATCAGTTTTCTGGCGGACAGCGTGCGCGGATAGGAATTGCCCGCGCGCTGGCCGTGAAGCCCGAATTTTTGGTCTGTGATGAAGCCGTCGCTGCGTTAGATGTGTCGATTCAGGCGCAAGTGCTGAACTTGTTCATGCAGCTGCGGCAGGAATTGAATCTGACTTATTTGTTTATTAGCCATGATCTTGGCGTCGTACGCCATTTATCAGATCGTGTAGTGATTATGTATTTGGGCAAAGTGGTGGAGTCGGCACCTGCAGAAGAGATATTTGGACACGCCAACCATCCTTATACGCAAGCATTGATGGCCGCAGCACCTAAGCTAGAGGTGAAAAAAACCACATTTTTTGCCATTAAGGGTGAAATTCCATCCCCACTGAATCCACCCGCTGGATGCTATTTTCATCCACGCTGTCCGCATGCCATGCCGCGTTGCGCAGTCGAACAGCCCGCTCTCAGAGAGATAGCACCGCAACATTTTTCAGCATGTCATTTAAATGAATCCAGCGGTGGGTAATTCTACTTATTAACTTGTTGCTCCAAATGAACATTATGTGTTTTGGAAATGACTGGTATACGAAAAATAAAGCAGCCTTATTTGCTGCGCTGCGATAAAGTTCAGTTGTCTCCTCCAACACCGTAAAGGTTTGGATTTCAGCCCGCAACCTTAAGGTCGCGGGCTTTTTTTTGCCTATGAAATCAATAGTAGTTTGTTCCGCATAGAAAATGACGGGCTTTCCTATGGAAGTAAATTCGCTTTGATGTTGCGTAATATTTTGAGGGAAAATTTAGAGGGAAGACTCGGTAATTTGATATTCGCTTTGTGAATGATTGATATGCAAAAATAATGTTTTGTTTATTTGCTGCACTGCGATATAGTTACACCTGTCTCCTCCAACACCGTAAAGGTTTGGATTTCAGCCCGCACACTCTGCGGGCTTTTTTTTGCCTAAAATTTAACTACGAATTTAATTGGGGGCATCTGAATTTATGCGATCTGATATGACGTTGTTTTGCCGCGATAATTTGTGATTGAAAATATACTGCTGTAAGTATATTTTAGACATCCAAATAATGATTGGACATCAAGCCTAATTGCTAAAATTTTATGGGGAGTATATTAATTTGGCGGCAAGCGGTTGTAGCAAACAAGCCGCAACTTGTATTGGTTATGTTGGTCTTAGTCGAGTCGCTACACGCATATGCCAAAAGTTCAAACCGCTTCGTCAGATCAGCTTACATCAGTGCAGACGCACATATTCATCTAACTCGTTTAGCCACACCTGCTTTTGTTCCGGCGATGCGAAGGAAGCACAGAAGCTGTTTTTTGCTAACTGTATTAATTCGGCGCGTGTCAATTCCAGCGCGTCGGCTGTGGCGATGAAGTTAGTATTCATATAGCCACCAAAATACGCAGGATCGTCGGAGTTGATGGTGATGCACAGACCCACACGCAACATGCGCGCCAGATTGTGCTGACGCAAATCGGATACTACGCAGAGTTTTAAATTAGACAAAGGGCAGACCGTCAGTGGCATTTGTGTTTGCTGCAAACGCTGCATCAGCGCGGCGTCTTCCTCCGCCCTGACGCCGTGGTCAATGCGTTCTACTTGCAAGACATCAAGTGCGCTGTGGATGTAGGCTGGCGGGCCTTCTTCGCCTGCATGTGCGACCAGGCGGAAACCTAGCTCTAATGATTTGGCGAATACGCGGGTAAATTTTTCTGGTGGATTGCCAACCTCTGAAGAATCAAGGCCGATGCCATTCCACAGATCGGCATATGCATCACGCAGCGCTAAGGCCGCATCCAGCGTAGCGAAGGCGTCTTCTTCACTAAGATGGCGCAAGAAGCATAAAATCATACTGCCGGAAAAATCATGTTCTGCTTTGGCCTCGCGCAAGGCGCGTGCAATACCAGCGAACACGACCTCAGTGGCAATCCCTCTGGCGGTATGCGTTTGCGGATCAAAAAATAATTCGACATGGCGCACATTGTCAGCCAATGCCCGTTGGATGTAGGCCATGGTCAAATCATAAAAATCCTGCTCGGTCTGTAACACTGCAGCACCAGCGTAATACAGATCGAGAAACGATTGCAGGTCACTAAAGTTGTATGCAGCACGGATCTCTTCTACAGATGCGTATGGCAGTTTGACCGCATTGCGTTGCGCCAGTGCGAACATCAATTCTGGCTCAAGCGAGCCTTCAATATGCAAATGAAGTTCGGCTTTCGGCAGGCCACAAATAAAGTCGTGTAAGTGATTACTCATAGCGTTGCTGTACTCAAAATAGAAGATGGATTAGTCGGTATGTTTGTAACTGAGTTTGCAACTGCGTTTATAACTGAGTTTCTAGCTGCATTTGCACTCAATACCGGATTCGCTGGCAGTGCAGGGATGGTTGACCATAACTGCAATAATTGTGCGGCAACTGCAACCGCAATCACGCCTGGTTCTTTGCCTGTGATACCTGGCAAGCCGATAGGGCAAATCATGCTTTGTAATGCGAAGACGGGAATGCCACGCTCTTTTAATCGATGCTCAAAACTGGCACGTTTGGTCTGCGAGCCTATCAGTCCAAACCACGCTGCGTCGCCTCTTTTTAAAATTTGTTCACTCAAACGTAAATCTAAGCCGTGATGATGCGTCATCACCAGAAAATACGTACTAGCGTCAGCCTGAGCGATGACGGCTTCCGGTGTGTCGGTAGCTTCGGTTTGTACGTTAGCAGGTAATTGTGCCGGGAACAAATGATCGCGTTCGTCTACCCACAAAATTCGGCAAGGAATTTGCGATAGAACTTGCACTAAGGCGGCACCGACATGACCAGCACCAAACAAAATCAGTTGCGGTAACACTGGTTGCTGTTGCTGAAAATGACTGAGCTGCGTTATAAATTCTGCATCGCTCCATTGATCCAGGCGATCAAGCTGAATCTGCACAGCGCCGCCGCAGCATTGCCCCAGACTAGGGCCAAGTGCCAGTTTCTCAGTACGTGGTGAGCTTGTTTTAAATACGGTTTCAGATAGCCACAAGTGCGCCATTGCCAGCGCTTTCCATTCCAGATGCCCGCCACCGATCGTGCTGTATTGCGTGGTGGGTGTGACCAACATACGTGTGCCTGTGCCACGGGGCGTAGAGCCAAGTGCCGCGGTGATAGTAACTAATACCGCATGACGCTGATTTGACGACGTGGTACTAAGACTTTTCAAGCCACTGAGCCAATCGAGCGGGGAAATGGACGAGGTCATGATGGAGGCGTTTAGTGAGGCTTAGTAGCGCCTATTGGCACTTGTGAGGACAAAAATGCATGAAGCCTGACAATAGCATTTCTACTATCTCATTGCATACAGCTAAGTGTATGCAAGCCATCACTGGTAGATGATTGAATAACCCTGAGCGCAGAGCGTGCTCAAGGGTCATGTAGAGCTTCTGTGATTCAAATAGATCGCGATCTTTTACGACAGTTGACTTACTGATATGCACAGTGCGTGCTTAGTGCAGTTGTACCGATTGCTTCATGTAAGAATCGAACTGGCCCAGAAAATCATCGATATCTTCAATGCTAGGTTCGCTGGCGATTAATTCGTGGACATCTTTGCGGAAGTTGGCTGCTAGCGGGCCGCCGATAAACCATTCGCGACGCACCGATTTGTCGGTGATTTCATAACCGCCAAAGCGCAAAGCTTCATGGTCAGTGTCGGCGCCGTATTCAAAGACGCTGTATTGCTCGCTGTTGTAGATGAGATTCATTTTGCACCCTTTCTGGTCGGAAATCGTTGGTGGTTTCAATTTCTGTTACTAAGGACATGGTGCTGATCTGCACAGATTTCAAGCCTCCCCTCTACAACTGCCTTCTTTAGCTTATCACCTCATATTACCTTTGACTTTGCATCTTGCTGGAATAATTTTATATCTTTGTCATATTAGTGTTACGGCCGGGCAACGCAGAGCTTTAGCTTTTTCGGACTTAGGCGGATTCTTTGCTAAAGAAAATAGCTCAATATTGAATGATTGAGACCGACTCAATTAAATGATTTTATTTATACCTGTAGGAGTATATTTTATTGTCCAGATAATGATTGGACAATATGGCTATTTTCGTAAAAATGATGGGGAGTATATGAATTTTTGAGCTTTATTTTGTCAGCCAGAGCTTAAAATAATATCTGCATCGCATCTTAACAAGTCGACATACGGCGCTTGTGATAAAAAGTCACGCAGTTGTGTTAAATGTTCTGGATTACCTAGTGCCAGAAACAGATAATTCGGTTTTTGTCGTAACAGACGATTGAGTGTGACGCGCATGGCGAGGTTGCCAATGCAACACATACAGCCGGGTGCGATGCGTTGTATTTGTAGTGCAGGTGTTAATTTTGTCTGCGGTGCTGTTGCCGGATCAGACAATCTATCGTTGATGACTTGGAGTGCCAGTTCACCGCTGGGCAAGCCTTCCAGTATGACGCCGAAAGAATTGGCGCTATGGATACCGGCAAGGACTTGCATCTTTTGTACAGCGGCAGCAATCGCAGACTCTCTTTGCTGATAACTGCCGCCGCTGACCAGCGTGACTGATGTAGGACATGTGGGCAACGTGCGCAAGTTAGGTTCTTGCATGCAGTTTTATTCGCCGCGTTTGGCGTATTTAACTGACTCCACTCCAAGTTGCTTTAATTTACGATACAGATGCGTGCGTTCTAAACCTGTTTTTTCTGCTACGCGGGTCATGCTGCCGCCTTCGCGGTTGAGATGGTATTCAAAATAAATACGCTCAAAAGCATCGCGTGCTTCTCTCAGCGGCAAATCAAAGGACAGATTGGCAAACTGATTATTCACCGCCGGTAGAGGACTTTGCGCCGTCGTAAAATTGCGCTGATCAAAATTGCTCGCGCTGGAGGCGAAGCTACTGGATGTCAGGCTATTCGAGTTACTCAGGCTATTGCCAGCACTGTTACCACTGTTGCCAAGCGAATCGCCAGTGATGACACGTAAAGCGGGTGCCGCAGGACGGGCTACTTCTGGCGTGCGCGTCAGACCTTGCTGAACTGCTTTCAGCAGTTTTTGCAGGGCGATGGGTTTTTCTAAAAAGTTCAGCGCGCCTATCCGAGTGGCCTCGACCGCAGTGTCGATGGTGGCGTGACCAGACATCATGATGACGGGCATCGTCAACATACCGTCGCGTTGCCATTCTTTGAGGAGTGTGACGCCATCGGTATCTGGCATCCAGATATCCAGCAACACCAAGTCAGGGCGGGATGCCGCTCTTGCTTCGCGCGCTTGCTGGGCGTTTTCTGCCAGTTGAACGACGTGTCCCTCGTCGCCTAAAATCTCCGAGAGTAGTTCCCGGATGCCCATTTCGTCATCGACGACCAATATGTTTGCCATAAATTACCTTATTAAATTCTGGTCCATTACCATGCAGTGTTCCTCTGGTGGGTTCCATCGCACATAGCAATAGTGGAAATCAAATTAAACGACATTTGAATCCGGTGCTAACTTTAACAGCAAAATCGATATTTTTGCACCGTTTGTATCGCTACGATTTTGAATATCAATTCTACCGCCATGTTCATCAATAATTTTTTTCACCATCGCCAGGCCTAAACCGGTGCCGCGTGGTTTGGAAGTGGCATACGGCTCAAAGGCGCGCGCTAAAATTTTACTAGAAAAACCGGGCCCGTTATCGATGATAGACAGCCGCACCGCAGCGCGTTCCGCCTTGTCGGCGCTGGTGTAACGAACTAGCTCCGCGACCACATCAATTTGCGGGATCGCGCCTGGTTTGGCGTTGTCAGCAACCGCATCTTGCGCGTTTTGTAAAAGATTGTGGATTACCTGGCGCAGCTGGGTAGCGTCACCCATGACTAAGGGAAGATTGCTGGCCAACCTGAGTTTGATCGCATCCCGCCCATCTCCAGCCATATACAAATGCAGTACTTCATCAATTAAAGCGGTCAGATTTAACGGTGTCAGCACGGCAGGCGGTGTTTTTGCGTAATCGCGGAAATCATCCACCATGCGCTTCATCGAGGTTACCTGATTGACAATCGTGGTTGTGCTTTTCTTAAGAATAGCAACATCGGCTTCGCTCAGCTTGTCTTGCAGCTTCATCTGTAAACGTTCGGCAGATAACTGGATCGGTGTCAGCGGATTTTTGATCTCATGCGCCAGTCTTCGCGCCACTTCGCCCCAGGCGATTGAGCGCTGTGCCGAGATAATATTGCTGATGTCATCAAATACCACTACGTACCCGTTGCCCGAAGAGACCGGCAAATGTGAGCCGCGTGCCAATAAGGTAATGCCTTGTTCTTCAGTATTATTAGGCGCTGTGCTTTCTGTTCTGTTGGTTTGCAGTCGTGGGATTTCGATTTGCTGCTGCCAATGCTGCGCGTTTTCATCCTCGCCACCGGCGGCGGATTGTGCATGCTGCTCAGAGAATGCTTTATCGACTGCCACGGCGAAGCCGCTCATGCCTTCGATCTCGCTAATTGGCTTGCCGATGTCATGCTCTAAACTGCGTTGCAAAATCCGCTCTACTGATTCGTTACAGGTGACTAAATTGGCATGCTGATCAAGCACCATTACACCGGCGGACATGTTAGCCAATACGGATTCTAAATAGGCTTTGGCGTTTTCTAACTCGCTACGGTTTTTCTCCACTGCGGCACGCGCATCAAATAGCTGCCGAGTCATCGTGTTAAACGATTGCGTCAGACTGCCGAGTTCATCCGAGGTTGTGATGATCGGGCGTGGTGAGAGATTACCTTCTGCTACCGCTTTGGTACCTTCGGCTAATAACAGAAGAGGGCGCGCCAGCTCGCCTGAGATCAGAAAAGCGCTAGTGACTGCGGCAAAAATTGCCAGCAATAAAGTCAGCGTGAGGGTAAAGATATACATGGTTTTCAAGCTGCCGCGTCCTAAGGAGCGGACTTGATATTCTGCCGACGCATTGCGCAGTGCTTCTGCATGCGTGGCGAGCATGGTAGGTACGGGATGGATTAATTGCAAATAAATTGCTTCATTTTGCAAAGACAAACCACTTGTGTTGGTGCCAGTGGCGGAGTGCAGGGCAATCACGACGCGCGAACGTAACAGATCGCGTGGCTCCGCTGGCAGAACGGGGCGGCTGGCGCCGGCATTAGCGGCACTATTGTCAATAAACGAGACCGGTTCAGAATTGCCCTCAGTCGCGGCATACGCATGCGATACCCGCGCCTGCCGTATCATCGCTGGGGTTGGCAAGTCTGGCACCAGTCGTCCCATATTGGCAGAGGCGGTAGCAATGACGCGCCCTTTGCTGTTTACGATGGTGGCGTCTTGCACATCCAGCTGTTCTCGTAAGCGTCCCAACCGGATAGACAAACTCATTTCAGATGGTTCTGATAAGCGGCCGGACATATTTTGGGCTTTGGATTCTAGATCGGCTAATGAGAACTCGAGCGCACTGCGTCCCAGATTTAAGCCCGATTCAATCGCCGCCTCGACTTTGACATCAAACCAGGATTCGATAGACCGGCTCACAAATTGCACTGACACGACGTAAATCACCGCGCCCGGCAAAATCCCCACTAACGCAAATAACATCACCAGTCGCGTCATCAGGCGCGAGCCAAACTCCTTAGTCCGGTACCGCCGTAACAGGCGCCACAGAAGAGTGATGACTAACACCGACAGCGCAAAAGCAATGACTGCATTCGCGCCCAGCAACCAGCCGTAATAGTGCTCAAAATTGGCAGAATTTTCGGATGCAGTGGTTAAAAAGAATAGTAAGATGCTCATCAGAGCACCGCCAATAATCAGGGCATACCGGAGAAAACGTGTCACTTCTCTTCCGCCTTGAAGGTGAACTGTTTCCAGTCAGACGCAAGTCGCCAGTCGCTATTATTTAAAGCGCTGATCAAAAACGGTTTCGGTAGCTGGTTCAGGTCCAGCTTTAAGCGCACAGCGACGTTATACACCGCGCCGTTGGTCAAAATGCCGTGTTCTACGACGATCCAGCGCCTTGGCCGCAATACCAAGGCCATGGCTTCATCAAGAGAGTTGAAACTTTGCTGCAAACCGCCATTGATTGCCGCGGTATATTGACGTGTCCAGACGTTGTAGGCAATGCGGACGGTCTGAGACGAGCGTATGGTTTTTTCGTCAAACCAGTACCAACGTGGTCGGCTTAGCTCAACCTCGGTCGTAAATACCATCGGTATGCCGCGGGTGATCGCATCTTCCAGCCCGTGACTTAACTCAAAAGCAAAACCGGTAGCAATTCGGTAACCTTCTTCGGTGGTTTCCAGTTTTGCCAGGGTCACCTCAACATCGGCGGCCAAGGCCGCTGGTGCAGCTAAGGCAGTAACGCAGGCAAATGCCAGCATCAACAGCAAGTTCAACCATCCGGCCAACAGGCCGTTTAGTAAATGAATAGAGCGTCTGATCATAAAATTATGATGAGGCGAAACAAGGGTCATGATTGTCTGATAAGTATGAGTGCGGTTTTTCGCATCATAGCTTGAAAGTCGCTCTGAATTTTATTAAGTTTTAGCAATAAGTGCTAAGCGGCGGGTTTTTGAAACAAAGCGTAGAACAAACCGTCATGATCGTTGTTCTCAGCCGACGTTGTGTCTGATTCTGTGGCTTGCTCGGCGGTCTGTTCCGTTGTCTGCGCAGTTATCCGATTAGGCAGAATGGCGGTCGGCAAAAGTTGACCAGGTGCATCCAGACGGATTGCGTTATGACGTTTTGCAAAAGCTGCTGCCTGCAATTCAGACTCCATCGGCCAGATAGAACAAGTGACCAACAGCAGTTTGCCCTCCGGTTTCAGCATGCGCCATAGATTGTCTAAAATCCGGGCGGATAAGGTCGATAACTGTACTGCATCCGCCTTGCGCCTTAACCAGCGGATATCCGGATGACGGCGCACCACGCCGGATGCGGTGCAAGGAATATCTGCCAAAATTCGGTCAAACCCTTGTTTATCCCACCAGCCAGAGCGGCTGGCATCGCCTTCTTTCACCTCTGCTGACAATTGCAAGCGCGCCAGATTTTCGTCAATCCGCCCCAAGCGTTGCGGGTCTGCATCCAAGGCTAATAAATCGACATTGGCTGTTTCCAGAATATGGCAAGACTTACCGCCGGGAGCAGCGCAGGCATCTAGCACTCGCATACCGTCTTGTACATCCAGCAAACTTGCGGATAATTGTGCGCCTGCATCTTGTACTGAAACCCAGCCTTGCTCAAAACCAGGGATTTGTGCCACCGGCACCGGTTTTGTCAGACGCACTGCATACGGTCCGATTTGGATTGCCTCTATGTGTTCGCTTGCCAGCGTTAGTAGATACGCCTCAGTCGTGATCTGACGACGATTCACCCGCAGCGTCATCGGCGGATGTTGATTACCTGTGCGCAAAATTGCTTGCCATTGATCGGGGTACGCCGCCTTGCATTGATCAATCCACCATTGTGGATAATTCCACAGCGCCGCTGGTTGTTTGATCACGGTAGCCAGCAAACTGTCTTGCTCACGCAGAAAGCGCCGCAAGATCGCGTTGACCATGTTTTTGGCATGCGCCATGTGTGAACTGGATGCCGCCGCATTAACTGCTTGGTCGACCACCACGAAGGCTTCGTAAGGCAGTTCCTGATCTTCTTCCGCCTCGTTTTTGACCAGTAAAGTCAACGCACAACACAGCAATCCGTATAACAGTGCCGGTTCCGGTGCTTTAGTTGTCATCAAAGTGAGTAAGGCATCAACCCGACCAACCTGACGCATAGTGCGATAAGAAATGTCTTGAATCGCCCCTTTAATTTGCGGCGTTGCCTTGCTTTGTGTAAACACTTTAGCCAAGGCTTGTGGCAATGCCACGCCGTCTAATACATAGGCTACGGCTTGCGCCGCCCCCACCAGACTAAAGGCGAGCGAATCTGCTTTTATATCCAGATACTCTATGCCCGATGTGTCGTGCACATAAGCGTTTGGCTGCGCGCTAGGGGCGTTTGATGAGCTTGACGGGCTTAATGAGGCTGGCACTACAGGTCTTGCCGCTGCTGCATCAGTTGCCGCCGGTTTGCCGGGCCTACGCTGGTCTGCAATGCCATCAGATGACGGGGAGGATTTTGGCCCTGGTGCTAATGGTGCCGACCGTGCCGGTTGGCCGGACTTTGCATATGGCTTAGAGGTCGCTGGCCTGCCTGATTTATTGGTCTTATTGTCCTTTTGGACAGCGCCTGATGCGGCAGTTTTAGTGATCTTTAAGGTTTTTCTTGGCGGTTGTAGCATATGTGCATTCGTTTAGACAATTTTGGCTGCCAGTGTAACAGCCGCGCCAGCGTATTCGCTAAAAACGCGTTCCAGTCAGCCAGCTTTTGAGGTAAAACCGTTCGCCACTGAGAATTGCAAAGGCAAGGAGGAGATCGTGAGAATGACTAATAACTCAATATCAGCCAATATCAAATATCCTAGATTTTAATATACTCCCTCATTTTTATCTTAAAAATGATGTATCAGGCAGGTTTTATATGGACAACTAATATATACCTACTGGGAGTATTTATGTTTTGTGACTAAGCTGGGGTCAGGCTGCGATGAAATGTCGCTGCACCAGCCATGTCCGCACATCGTCAAAGACACGGGTGGCTTCCAGCTCATTAAAAATCTCGTGATAAAAGCCATCGTAAAAATACGCTTGCGCAGTTTCTTCCGGTAAGCGGACAAAAAAGCGTTGGCTGCCCTCGGGGTCAACCAGGTGATCATCACCTGCCACGATCATTAGCACGGGGATTTTAAGTTGTGGCGCGTGATCATGGGCGTATTCCATCGAGGCCAGCATACTATTTAATAAGCGGGCGCTGATTTTGGAGTGCACCTGAGTATCGTTGATGTAGGCCTGAATTACCTCGGCATCATGCGACAAATACTTTGTTTTTAAACCATTAGAAACACCAAGACCAGGGAACAAGGTACTGGCAACTTTGAGTAATGCCAGCTGCATGCCAGACATCGGTAATGCCAACGCTGGGGAGGACAAAATCAATCCACGGATAGGCGCCAAACCAGCAGTCGCAAAACGCGCTGCAAACAAGCCGCCCATGCTATGCCCTAACAATAGCGGCGGCGCAGTAAGATGTTTGCTGAAATCATTAATCACCAGTCTGGCATCACGCAGCAAAGATTCTTCGTCAGGACTATCGCCACGCGCACCACCAGATGCGCCATGGCCACGATGATCATAAGTGCGTACCGCAAATCCCAATGCGTTAAAAAACCGCGCCACATGTGCATAGCGACCACAATGCTCGCCCAGACCATGCATGATCACAATGCCATCGTGCACCGGTTTTTTGTCATCTGCCTGAGACAATGGCCAGTCACGCACAAATAGCGGCGTGCCGTCACTGGCGGACAAACTAAACTCTAGCGTTTTATCAATATGCGATGTCATTGCTGCCTCCGGCGCGGGACTAAATTAAACGCCCCACATTACTTCTCTCTGCATTTTATGCGCGGCATGCAGCATTTCAAGCAAAGGATACGCTCGACTGGAAAAGCTGACAGTCTCTGTTTTTTCATGCTCGTTATCATGCTGATCGTCGTGGTGGTGCGCATCAATATCGCGTTGCAATTCTTCCGACACACTATGCGCTTTGCTGTCAGCAACCGCAGCCTCGATGACCTGGATCGCATGCGCAGTTTCTGCTGCAGTGATAATGCCTTGATCGACATTTTTATTCAGCATGTCCAAGATCCGACGCGCATGTTCTTTGTACATGGTTACTTCGGTAGCGGCTTTCGATTTGAACGTGATTAACATGAATTTTCCCTATTGATAAATATGAGTTGATGCTATTTTTGATTGAATTTGGTGGAGTCTGGCAGAGCTTGCACAAAACCGCTATCACGGCCTTGCTACAACAGTTTTCTTCATTTGTGCTGGTTGATGAATAGTTCAGTTAAGCTTCGGATTAATGATATGCCTAAAAATTAGCCTCGGCAATTCTTAACCCATTCAGCTTACCTAAGTCATATTAACGGGTACGCTGATCTTCTGAACGGAAGCGCGTCACTTCAGGATCGCGCAAGGCCAGGTGCTTGGTACTGCGCCCCGTGACCCGTTTGCGCCACATCTTAAAACTGGATCGCTTCATATATTTACGCATGACAGCGATTACGTTTTTCTCGTCCAGCCCGAATTGTACTTGGATTGCCTCAAACGGCGTTCTATCTTCCCACGCCATTTGTATGACGCGGTCGACTGTTTCGGTATCAAGTTCTGGTAATTTCATACAGTGTGAGTCTCAAAGATAAAAAGATAATGGTTTTGCGTAAGTCCTATGGCTTAATTAATCAATGACTTAATTAATTTTAAATGAGGTCATAAAAGTATCAATCACATCAGGGGTGACGGCTTTTTCTCGCCCCATAATCACCGCCTGATACACCCAGGGTCCGCGTGTGATAAATCGCGCGACCAGTAGGACTGGCTGACCATTTTGCAAATTGCCGTGCGCCTCAACATCAACCGACTGCTCAAGTTTGCCTGGTTTTTCGCTCACGATGGTGCCGTGAATATTATTGACCATGCCATTTTTCATTGCTGCCAACACCACAGCAATTTTGCTCGCATCCTCAATTTTAGCTGTACCGATGGCAAAGCTCACGCCGTCTACGTCTGCGCCTGTCATTTCCATTTTAAATTGCATACCCTCCAATTGCATGTCACGTGAAAAACTGGCTGGCTTGGCGGGCATTAAAACTGTGTACGGCACATCGCTGCCGCGAACCTCACGCCAATCGAACTTAGGTGAGCAAGCACACAATAAAAAAGCACAAGCAAGTACGATCAGGTGAGGGTAACGACGTGACATTTTTGAGGATAAAAATAAAGGCATTTGTACAATCAATTAATAAGGGCAATTCAAATGATTTGGTTAAATCGGACGCAACTAAGATAATGTTTTTCTTAAAGAAGTTCTTCTATTGTATGTTACAAGCACCAATTAGCTATTTAGCCAGAGATAAGGCCGAAGTCCTTGTACAGATAGCACTGGGTTTTTGCCTGACTACCGTTTATCCGGCACATCGACCAATAAAACCCTCAAGTCAGCAATCGGTCGTATGGCGCTGGTGACGCTGATCCATCTTAAATATAGTGTGCATATCGGCAGCAATGCCTCGGGAACTTCTAACAACCAATGGAGCATGATCATGCAAGAGCAAACACAACAAACAAATTCGCAAACACAAAAACCAGAAAGCACATTCGACGCTGTTACCGCTTTATTGAGCGAATTGTGGACGACTGTCATCGATCTTGCCCGTACCGGTCTGCGCTGGGTGCGCCGCTTGCCTGCGCCGCAATTGCTCACCTTGTCGATTGCATTAGCCATCGTGTTGACCATTTTGCCTTTGGCTCTGGTGTTATTCCTCAGCTTCTTGATGATCAAGCTCTTAATTTTGGTGAGTGTCTTAGCCACCAGAAAAAGTCGTCAACGCGCCACACGTCTTGAGCACTCCCGTTCAGTAGCCGGGAGTCATCCTGATCAGGGCGATCAGAGTGGCGGTGGACAATGAAATCCAATGGAAATAATCGCATTTTGACGATCGTTTTAGACATCGTTGAAACCACAACCGTATTGTGGTGGCGGTTTTTTGATTGGCTGGCGGTAGTGTCCTGGCAGAATCTGGCGATTGTCTGTTTTGCTGTTTTTATGGTAGTCGGTCCGGTATTGCGGACACCTGAATTAGGCGCGTTTTTTGCCATCAGCTCGGTCGCAATCAAAGTGCTGGCAGGTGGCAAGCGTCAAGCTGATTTAAAAGCGGCCGATGCTACTACCAAGGCCAATGTCGAAGCCTTGGAGCGGCGTTTGATGGAAGCGCAGATGGCAACCTTGCAGGCACAAATCGAGCCGCATTTTTTGTTTAATACCTTAGCCTTGATTGGGCAGTTGATAGAAACCGATCCGCTACAGGCTGCACAAATCCACGCTCATCTGATTCAATATCTGCGCTCGGCTTTACCGCAAATGCGCGAGCAGGGTGGTGGCAGATTAGGGCAGCAGGTTGCGCTGTCGCGGGCTTACCTCAATATTATGCAAGCTAGGATGCGTGAACGTTTGCAAGTCAATTTCGATGTTCCTGTGCACTTGGCAGACGCTGCTTTCCCGTCGATGATGTTACAAACCCTGGTTGAAAATGCGATCAAACATGGTCTGGAACCGAAGACCGAAGGCGGCATAATTCATGTCAGCGCCGCTGCCGCAGGCAATTATTTGCAAGTCAATGTCAGAGACAGCGGCATCGGTTTTAACGTCCATGCCGACGATGGCATAGGCTTAAGTAATATCCGCGAGCGACTAAAAATTTTATACGGACAAGATGCGCAGCTAATGATTGAGGCACCGATTACCGGTGGAGCGATTGTGAGTATTCGCATACCGTATTCCGGACGTGCTTAAGTCCTATCGAATCAACAAGTGCAAAATCTTAAATTTGTAGAGTAAATTTTGACAGAATTTTTGTGAATCAAAAAATGACGAATCCAATCTCGACATCTTCGACCCCTCCGACACCTCTCACCGCGCTTATTGTGGATGACGAACCTCCGATGCGCGATCAGTTACGCGCCAGATTGCGCGAAGTCTGGCCAGAGCTGCAGATCATCGCCGAGGCCGGCAACGGTATGGCGGCGGTCGAGCTGGCGAATTTACATCGCCCGGATATTATTTTTCTCGACATCCGCATGCCGGGACAAAGCGGGATCGAGGCCGCACGTGAACTGGTAGGGCAATCGCATATCGTATTCGTCACTGCCTATGACGAGTATGCGGTGCAGGCGTTTGAACAGGGCGCTTTAGATTATTTACTCAAGCCAGTCGATGCAGACCGATTGCGCGCAACCTGCGAGCGATTGCAGAAGCGCTTGGCCTTGACCGCACAAGCCACACCATCACAAGCGCCGCAAAACCAAACAAAGAATCTTGAACAAAACCAGCAGATCATGGATTTGCTGAGCCAGCTTGCGCAGCAAAAGCAAGCCAAGCGCGACTATCTGCGCTGGATACAAGCTAGCGTCGGCAGCAGCCTGCGCATGATCAGCACGAGGGAGATTTTGTTTTTTCAGTCGGATGAAAAATATACTCGGGTACAAACAGAAACTACCGAAGTGTTGATCCGAAAAACCCTCAAAGAGCTGGAGGATGAACTTGACCCAGATGAGTTCTGGCGCATCCACCGCTCGACCTTAGTACGGGTCGATGCGATTACCGAAGTGACGCGCGATTTCCGCGGACGGCAATTAATCCAACTAAAAAATCATCCAGAAAAACTAGAAGTCAGCCGCAACCATGCGCACCTTTTTCAGCAGATGTAGCGGGGACGGCTGTAACTGCCCGAACTAGTTTGTTGAGGAAAAGAATCTAATTTTTAGACTGTCTACATTGATCGCTATTAAGTGAAAATGTATATACTCCCAATTAATTTTGTGAGACATGTTAGATTGTCCAATCATTATATGGACAGAAAATAAATACTCACTAAGAGTATCTATATTTGCCAAGGACGACAAATTCAAACTGAGGTAGCTAACGTAGAATATTCCGGCGAATCCAGAGAATTGAAAGCTAGCAATAACTACTATCAATTTCATGCGCTGCCATGCTGGAGCAAATGCGGTTAAACCATGGGTTAAGCCAACGCATACCTTGCTTGAATTTTATCGGTTAGAGACGATTTAACCTCTAACCACTCGTCATTCGTGATGCTGTAGAAAGCAGTATTTCTTGGCTTACCATTAGGCTCAACTTTGTCCTTTCTTTGAATACCTTCGAAAATGGCGCCAATTTTTTCCAGAGCTTTGCGCGATCTGGTGTTATCAGCCTTTGCCCTGAACTGGACTCGATTCGCCAAAAGATGCTCAAAACAATACTGAAGCAATAGAAACTTGCACTCCAAGTTAACGCCTGTTCCCCAATATGCGGTATCAATCCAAGTGATGCCGATCTCTAGTTTTTTATCCAGCGAGTGGATTTCTAGGAGCCTCGTCGTTCCGATGATTCGCGAATCAATCAAATCAACGATCAAAAATGGATATGCTTTGCCAGCGTTACGATCACTTAGTGCTGCATTGAAGTTCGGATAAAAAATCTCTGGATTCGAGTAATCAACCGACGTTTGCTTCCAAATTTCCGGGTTGCAGGCAACTTTAAAAAGTTCGTCAAGTTGATCTGCTTCAAGAGGGCAAAGCTCCACCTTTTCACCGCGTAGATGAACGGGGTGTTGTATCCATGTGTTGGTCAAAGTGCTTATCCTCTGGTTTAACGTGATTTAATTTTCATTTTGCAATAATAATCGATGGGATAAAAATGAGCAGTTTGTTCTGCTTCTTTTGAAATATTTATGAACACCTGCGTCGTAAGCCTTACAGCAAAGTAGGTTATCGCTCGCCGAAAGTTAGGCTTATCTGACGAGAAAATCGTGAAGATGCCAGACGTGCGAACAAAGAGAAATTATCTGATGACTCGGCGTAAGTGCGATTATGCTGCGCTAATCGCACTTACGCGGGCTGGATTGAATTGTTAGCCCCCATGTACGTGACGAACATACTGCTGATAGGCAGGAAGTGCAATGGCGGCCAAGATTCCGATGACGGCAGTGCCGATAATTATTGCCAGTGCCCAAACAGACCACTTTTTCTGGACACGATTAAAGTGCTCTAGGCTATCCCGGCGTTTATTTTTCCATGCAAGCTCTCCCCCTCTAAAACCAAGATAAAAGCTAGCAATGAAGCCAATATATGGGACAAGACAAAGAAGGCTAATTCATGTTTTGTTGAAAATTGCCCAGATCCAATTGAGGAAGAAAGCCCCCCAACTCCAACCTTTGACGCCATACGGTGGCACTACTCCACGACCTTGGCCAGAGTTGTTTTCTTCGGATGGAGGAAGTTCTAAATTTGCTAACGGAGGTGTATATGGATTTTGCATATATTGATAACGGTGTTGTTAGTTGAAAGCGCTAACGTGATTTAATTTGAATTTTGCAATAATAACTGACGGAATAAAAATCGCAAGCTTGCGCTAAATCTCTTGAAATGTGCATGAACATGAGCTGCCTTTGCTTAAATATGTCAAATAAACTGTATGACTAAATGGACAAAAAAATCAAACCTGCAAAAGAACGCCTACTCGACTAATTGTGCGATTTGCGCCGTCGTCTAATCTAGCAACTCAGCATGTCAAAGGCACGCTCGTCGCTCTTCTACTGGAAAATCTGGGTTGACGTGGGGTTTCTGGCGCAAGCAAACAAATCCGCCAAGATAAGATGAAATGCTTGGCAGGATTTGTTACCATGCAGCTATCCCCATATCTGATCGGTGCTGCGATGTCACTTCGTTCCTCTCTTTGCCTCGGCGTTTGCGCTTTGACTTTGCTGGCGGGTTGCGATCGCCTTGGGCTGCCTGATCCCGCTAAAGAGGCCGCCGCCAAAGAGGCCGATGGCCGTGCCACTGGCGGCGCATGTCGTCATTCTGGCCGCGCGCTGGAAGATTGTTATGTGCTTAATCCCGAGGCGTCCAGGTCTGCCGTGTATGCCGGTTGGAAAGAGATGAGCGACTACATGCGCGAAAATAAAATTGAGACCGTCAAGCCAGAGAAGGTAGACGCAGAGGCGCATGCCAAGATGGAAGCGGGTGCAAGTGCCTCGGCCAGCGCACCTTCTGCCAGCGCATCGGCATCGGACAGTGCTAGCGAAAGTGCTAGTGCCAAAGGCAAATCCGCCAAGCATTAAGTGGTGGCCGGTGGAATAAACCTGATTTGCCGCCACCGCATGATTGCTGGCGATGCATCAAGATATCTATCTACGTAAAATAGATACTCCTATATAGTATTTTAAGGTGTCCATATAATCATTGGTCAGTAAGGCGATTTCTGTAAAATAATGGGGGAGTATATAAAATTTCCCCATGAATTATGACCAAGGATGTAGTCAAACCAGCCGTGCCCTGATCCGCTAAAAGGAAATCCCATGCATCCGAATGCCCAATTAATCACCCAGTTTTATACCGCCTTCCAGCGTCTGGATGCCGAAGCGATGGCGGCTTGCTATGCCGCTGACGTGATTTTTTCTGATCCGGTTTTTCCTTCTTTGCAGGGGGCAGAGGCGGCGGATATGTGGCGCATGCTGACTAGCAAAGCGCAGAATTTTTCTGTCGTGTTTGACGGTATTTCAGCTGACGATCAGCGCGGGCAGGCGCATTGGGTGGCAACTTACACGTTCTCGCAAACGGGTAACACAGTGATCAATGATATTCATGCCAGCTTTGCTTTCCGCGATGGCAAAATCGTACAGCACACAGATCAGTTTGATTTATGGAAATGGTCGCGCCAGGCTTTGGGTTTGAAAGGCTGGTTACTGGGCTGGACGCCGCTGGTGAAAAATGCCGTGCAAGCCCAAGCTGCCAAAGGCTTGGCGATTTTCCGTGGCAAGCGCAGCTAATTGGGCTGAACTAGCGTAGACATCTGGCAGCCCGGTTTGTCGATGTAGAAGTCAGGACTTACGCAAAACAGTCCCAATTGCGTAAGTCCTAAGAAGTTTGTTTTGCAAACCAGCTTACCTGAGACGCTATTCTGTAGGGTCAGCTTTGTGAGATTTCTGGTAAATGATTTTTTTACGTCCACCGTCACATCTTGCGACCACCCGGTTTTTGGTTTCTGTATCTGCACTGACTACTTGCAGCCTATAGTTTTTAACCCCTTTCCCCTCCAGCTTTGCTTCAATCTTTTCTTTGATTTCTGCACAAGGTGTGATGGCTGCCATGCCAGAGGCAGAAACCAACATCAGGCTGCTTGCTAAGATAAGTTTTTTCATTGAACACGCTCCTTGTCATTGTCAGGATTTGGGCAACATCGTCTTAGTAATGTTGCGCAAGCTCCATGTGGATGGATCTGTGATTTTAACTCTTGCCCTCAGTGCAACAATGGCACATAAATCTGGCTGCGACAATCACTTGTGATTATTTATGATTATTCATGATACTTTGATGGTAAAAACGTATCATTTCTACCTATTAGGATTTTGTGACAGTCCAGCCTGCTTCCAACTTTTCTAAAAAATGAGAGCTCGCTTGATACCGATAAGTGACGGGTGCTTGATGTGCAGTTGATGTGCCGGCGACAGTCCGTTGATACTCATTATTATCGGTTCATCCACTGTTTTTACTATTCATGCTGACTATCCAATCTGAATCCGCATGAGTCGGTGTACGATAGCGAAAGTCGATGATAAATTTTTGTGCTGCCAGGATAAAACCATTCGAATGAAAAGTAACGGAAAACAGACCAGTCGTTTGGCTGCTGCACTTGGCGTTTTTCTGGTGTTGACGATCATCGTTTCTGCCGTTGCCTCCATCTGGGTATTGCGCGGTCAAGAGGTTGAGAAATGGCAAAAGCAGACCGAGGCGTTCAGCCTGATGCTGGCCGAAAATACGGCCCAGCAAATGGGCACTGCCTACCTCGCTTTAGATAATGTGGTTGAGCGGATACAGGATCGCTGGACTATCGATTCTGAGTATTTGAATACTCACGTTAACACGCTAGAGTTTCACCAGATACTGGCTGAAAAAAAGAAATTATCGCCACAGATTGACGTAATTTTTTTACTTGATGGAGATGGTAATTTAATCGCCAGCTCGCATAGTTTCCCTCCGGTAGTTCTCAATAGTTCCAATCGCGATTACTTTGTGACGCAAAAAAATGACCCTACACTTAAAGAGTATGTCAGCACATCCACACGCAATAAAGCTACTGGTCAATGGACATTTTTTATCAGTCGCCGCTTAACTGGTAGCGACGGTGAATTTATTGGTGTCGCGGTCATTGGTGTGTCCCCATCCTTCTATTCCAGTTTTTATGAAAAAATTAGTATCGGTGGCCGTGCCGCGGTCACTTTGTTCCGGGATGACTTTACTTTCCTGGCACGATGGCCTGAACGTAATGAGTTAATGGGAAAACGCAGCCTTAACGGCAGTACCTATCAGTTGGTCCATGATCAAAAAAGGAAATCCGGTGTGATCATCACCAATACTGAACGAATGGCAGATGGTGGAAAGCCCCTGATGCGTATGGCCGCCATACAAACGCTAGATAAATACCCTTTGATTATTAATTTTTCGATTGAGGAAGATCTTTATCTTACTGACTGGCGCAGGATCAGCGGGGTAATTGTTGTGGTGGCTTTGGGCGGTGTGATCGCGGTCATTATGGCGTTTACTTTATTACTTAGTTTGTTAAAGCGACGTGAAGTTGATTTGGAAATTACCAAAGAGTTGAAACTTCAGGCAGAGGTGATCAACCGTAATCAAGCGACTTTGTTACAAGATCTGACACAGCAAAAACGGGAATTAAAAGAGTCGTCTGATCGCTTTCTTGCGGTATTTCAAAACGCAGCCGACGGCATCATCATGGTAGATGACAAAGGTAATATTGAAACTGCCAATCCAGCGGCTTTAGCGATGTATGGATACGATCCTGTAGATATCCTTGGCAAGCACGGAGAATTTTTTGCGCCGCCCGATAGTAAAGATTTGATGGCGCTGGCAATGAGTTATCCAGAGTTTGTGAATACAGGGCTGATTTATCTGGAAGCCGAGCGCATGCGCAAAGATGGCAGCTTATTCCCCGCTGAATTATCGATCAGCCGCTACCTGATATCAGGACAACGCAAACTGATCGTCATCGTGCGCGACATCAGCGAGCGACGCAAGATGGAGAAGATGAAGAGTGAATTTATCTCGACCGTCAGCCATGAGTTGCGCACGCCATTAACTTCGATACGCGGTTCGCTAAGTTTGCTGTTAGGCGGCGTGGTTGGTGCCATTCCAGAAAAAGCGCAGATGCTAATTACGATTGCACATAAAAATAGTGAGAGCCTGACGCGCTTAATTAATGATTTATTAGATAGCCAAAAAATCGAAGCGGGCAAAATGGATTTCTCTTTCCAGACTTTGCCATTATGTGACTTATTAACCAGCGCGGTACAAACTAACCAGGCATTTGCCCAAAACTTGGGCGTGCGGATTGCGCTGAGCGAAGAGATTCCGGCGGTATCGGTCAATGTAGACGAGGGGCGGTTTCAGCAAGTGATGGCCAATTTGCTGTCAAACGCCTGTAAATATTCTCCTAAGGGCGCGGATGTACAACTCCTGGTGAAGTTATCTGGGGTGAATAAAGTGCGGGTAGAAGTGATCGATCAGGGTAGCGGTATTCCTGAAGATTTCCGCGAGCGGATTTTTCAAAAATTCTCGCAGGCAGATTCTTCTGATACCCGCGCCAAAGGTGGCACGGGACTGGGGTTGGCGATCACCCAGGCGATCATGCATCAAATGCATGGCGAGATCGGATATGAAGGCCAGCACGCAGAAGCGGGGACATGTTTTTATATTGAATTACCGATCTCTTCCTTGGCTTTGCCATCGCCCATGTCACCTTCGTCAAACTCACCACCAACTGCCGATCCAGCATCAGACTAAGCCGATATTACGTGCTTTGACGCCGGCAAATACATGATCCAACTGGCTGGCATTCAAGCCGTAAATACCTGCGAATAATCCGCCTAAGACGGCGCGATATTCATTCAATACGGGGTAATCGCGGTTTTGGAATAATTTGGGTTGTTCCAGCTGAATTTGCTCACCGGCGACCTGGCCGCCTTTGATGCCACCGCCCAATACCCAGTACACACTGCCATGGCCATGATCGGTGCCGCGCTTGCCGTTTTCGCGGAAGGTACGGCCAAATTCACTTAGTACCACCACCGTCGTATTACGCCAGGCGTCGCCCATTTCTTGCTGATACGCGACCAGTCCGCGCCCCAGCTCATCAAATTTACTGGCTAATGTGCCGCTGGCACCGCCTTGATTGACGTGGGTATCCCAACCACCGACATCGACAAAGCCGAGCGCATATTTTTCTCGCATCATTTTGGCGATGCGTCTTGCTTCCAGTTCAAAGCCCTTGGTCGAGATCGCATTGCGGTTAGCTGAATTCATCTCTTCTTGCATTTCGCGCGAGACTTCTTCGCGCACCGCAAAGCCTTCGGTGACTTGCTGCGCCAGACCGGTCTGGCTATACATTTGCGTGATGATCTTGCTCTGACGATTGTCCACATTGGATTTGCCGGGCGACCTTAGTGACGTGTTGGCAATACGCGCCTTGCCTTGCATGACGATCGGTAACTGATCGGTAAACGACATTGCTGGCGCACCATTCAACACATCCGCCAGACGATTTAAAAAACCCGAATGAAAATTACGCGTACCAACCAAAGGCTGTCCCAGTTCTATGCTGTCCTGGGTTTCAAAATGGCTGCGGGAGAGATCATCCGTACCAGCAAACGGGATAAAGGCAGCTTCTCCTTTTTGGTATAAAGGATAAATGCTGTCACGCAAAGCCGGGTGCAAGCCCCAGTCTGCATTTAGTTCCAATGCGGCATTCGGGTCTGCGCTGACACCCGTAGTATTTCCCGAAATATTCCCACTAATCGGACGGGCGATGGCAATATTGGGACGCGCTTCGTAATAAAAATTACTTGACGTCGGTATCAATAAATTACTCGCATCGTAACCTCCACGCAAAAATACAATGAGTAAGCGGTTTTGGGTGGCTGGTGCGGCAAACAGGCTGCTACTGATGCTGGCGGCAGAAAGCGCGGCAAATGCTTTGAGTAGATCACGACGGTTCATGATAATTCCTTTGTACTAGTGTGCTGATATCGGTCGGCTACGTTATTTGGACTGCGCACCCGACAAATTTTTTGTCAATCGTTTAGTGAAACCGCGTAGTAAATCACCGACGCATCATCTCTGGAGATGCCAGAAAAAACGCGTTCCATTCTTGTGGCGAATTGGCCTGCATCAATGCTTGTTGCGTTCCCACGCTGAAGCTATTCGCCCAATTTTTGACATAAGGTGAGTTAACTAATGCAGGTTGCGGCGGGCGCGGCGGTGCCGCTTGATTATCTATTTTGAATAAGCCAGGATTATTGTTTGCCAGCGATTTTGCGACATCAAAACGCATCGCCATTTGCCCGGCGCTGGCCCAAGCGCTTTCTTGCATGGAATAGCCATCGGGGGTTTGCCGACCATTAGTCTGCTGCCCCAGCATATTGAGCCAATTCAGCATCGGGCCGGTGTTCATGATGGGATTGCCGTCGTAAGCCAGACGTATTGAGGAGACGACATAATGCATAGGGTCTTTAAATTTATTCCCCAGCGAGGCGATAAATTCTGGCGACTCAAACATCCTGCGCAAGACCGCTGGAATATTGCCATCAGTTTGTAAAAACCGTTGTGCCATGTTGGATACCAGCGCGTCGGACGGTGTATCAGAGACAAAATAAATCGCTAGCTTGCGGCTGATAAATTGCGCCGTTGCAGGCTGGCGACTGAGTAAGGTGATCACTTCATCCAACTCTGGCAGGCCGCGACCATGTACCACTTTGTTGAGTATTTTTTTATCGCCAAAATCGTGGCGCTGCGGATTAAATTCAAAAATACCATTGCGTACATACAGTCGTTGCAGTTCAGCCTTCATCTTCGGTGTGTCGGGATTTTGGTTGACCCCAAAACCAGTCAGCACTCGCGCAAGTTCTTGCACATCGCCTTGGGAGTAGCCGCTGCCGACACCCATGGTGTGCAGCTCCATCAATTCTCTGGCATAGTTTTCGTTGATACGATTGACTACATTTTGATCATTATCAAGATAACGTAACATCGCCGGATGCAATACCGTGGCGCGTAATAAATCATGGAAATTACCCAACGCATTGGGCCGAATCGCACGCTCTTCAAAGTCGCCCAACAAGGCGCGCTCGTTGGCTTTGCCGTTATGAATATTAAAATGATTCATCCAAAACCAGCTCATCTGTTCTTGTAATTGGTTTTGTGAATACACTGCGCGCAATAGCGATCTGGTTGCGGCCTCTTTCGCCAGACGGGATAATTCTTGTTGGTAATCTTTGCCTAGCGTGTCGTCAATACCCTTTTGTTTTTCTGCGGTGATACGACGGGTTTCCAGATCTTGCATTAACTGGTCAAAAGGCCGCTGGGTAATCGTCATACTATCAATTTGTTCCTGTATTGCTGGTGGCAAGATGGCAACACGGCCGCGTAATTGCTGGTCAAGGTAACGATCCATGCCCGCCGCACGCAATTCTTGTGAGGACGACGCATTGGCGCCCCAGGTAATGCGGTTGAGCAGCTTGTCTGGATCTACGTGTGCGGCTTCCAGCACATGACTTATGGGGGCGTTATTAACTTGCGTGGTTTGTGTGATTTGGTTTTGCGGCGTATTCGCGCAGCTTGCAAGTAATACTAGCGAGCCGATGCCGACGATGTTCATCGTGCAGCGCGCCAGATTGAAAGAATTTGTTGTCATGATTGACCTTCGTAAATCGATAATCAGATGTACTTAAACTGATGTGAAATTGCTACCAGTCCACTTTGCCCTACCTGCATCTTGTATAGAAAGCGACTTTGCTGTCCAGTTACAACGCAGCACAAGGAAAAAAGTTATCATGGTTTTTTCGCTGAATCTGCAAATTTAGTAACAGGCTGTAACTTGTCCATAACACGGCTGGGGCGGTTTTGCTTAAGTCCTACGTCTTTCAATCTTGTCTGGAGTCACTATGTCAGGTTCGATCAAGTTTCGAAACAAGTTTTTTTTAGTCGCAAGCATATGCGGTGGCGCTTTGTTATCGCTGTTGTTTGTCCCGTCTTTATCATTGGCGGCTTCTGGTACAGCACCCAATCCCGGGCTTGAGGCCGCAGTAAGCAAATTAGAGGCCGACGGATTTAAGGGCTTGGTATTAGCCGCGCACGGTGATCAGATCTTGCTAGAGAAAGTTATTGGTGAGCCGCAAACCGGGCAGCCTGCTTTGAGCAAAGATAGCGTGTTTCGATATGCGTCGATTACCAAGCTATTCACCTCGGTCATGGTGATGCAGCAGGTGGATGCCGGTAAGCTGGCGCTGGATATGCCGCTGGGCAAATTCTGGCCGGATTTCCCTAACGAGGCAGCGCGGGCAATCACCCTCCGGCAGTTGATGTTGCACATGTCTGGCTTGCCTAATCCAGATAAGTTACCGCAGTTTTATTTTGCCCGCACGCCAGCATCCGGTGACATGCAGCTGAATGCCACAACAGTCTGCGCCGCGCCTTTGCAGCGCGCGCCAGGTGAAGCATTTGATTACAATAATTGCGATTTCATCGTCTTAGGTGCGCTGCTAGAAAAAGTCACTGGCATCAAATATCAAAAGTTATTGCAGCAAAAGATATTCAATCCCGCCAAAATGACCCATTCCGGTATGTACAGTCCACCGTATTACGACGATGTAAACCATGTACATGGCATCGTCAGCGGCAATCCAGAAATCCCGATCAACTTTGCCAGCTACGGTGCCGCAGGCGCGACTTTTGGGACTTTGCGGGATTTATTGGCTTTTGATCAGGCCTTTAGCCGTGGTAGGTTATTGTCCCCAGCCAGCCGCGCTGAGATGGTGAAACCGAATGCCGTTGGCGGTGCATTGGGCGTCTGGTCTTATCCATTTTCTGCCAAGGCGGATAAACCCGCCAGCATGATCGTCGAGCGCCAAGGCTGGATAGGTGGCATCCGCACACTCAATTTGATAGACATCAAAAACGAAGCCTACCTGATCATGATCAGCACCAATGGCGATGTCGATTTAAGCCAGACCTGGGCCAACAAAGGTCCGGCGGCAGGCTTGTTGCAGGCGACTTTGCTGGCGATTCCATAATTGAGTAAAAATAGATCAGACGAATATACTCCCCTTATTTTTAGGTAAAATTGGCTCATTGTCCAGACTTTGTATGGACAATATAAATATACCTGCAGGGAGTATATTTTTCGATATAGAGATTTATTGACAGATTTTGATTAAAAACCAGATTATTAGAGAACCACCGATGAAGCGATTACTCCTAATTTTGACATTCTTTTTCGCAGGTAATGCCTGTTGCCAAACCAATGAGCCAGCTCCGCAGCCAACTCAAAAGCTTGCAGCTAAGTTAGCTAGCCCCGACTATTTATTAATGATGCGTCATACTAGAGCGCCCGGCGTCGGTGACCCTGCCAATTTCAAGCTGGGCGATTGTAAGACGCAAAGAAACCTCAGCGATGAAGGCATCGCCCAGGCAAAAAGAATTGGTCGGTGGTTAAAGCAGCAGGGCATACAAACTGCGGCGGTGTATGCGAGTCCTTGGTGTCGGACAGCCGATACGGCGCGTCTCTTAGGTTTTGGTTCAGTCACACTAGAAAACGCGCTGGCATCGACTTTTGAAGAGAAGAATAGCGCCGCCTTGCCGCCCAGTGATTTGCCAGCGTTTATACAAAGCGCGATCAAAACCAAAGGCTCAAAAGCATTGATTTTGGTCACGCATCAAGTCAATATCTCGGCGTATTCTGGGGTAGATACCGCCGCCGGTGAGATGGTATTAATTAAGCTGGATCAAAGAGGGAAAATGCTTTCCCGCGAGGTTTATCCGAGACCTGATTAAGCGCTCCAGCTTAAACATCATCTAAGATGTCAGCGCCAGCGTTGTCGTCCATGCTGCTGATATCGTCAATCCCGCTGGCATCGGCCAAACTGTTGCTGTCATGGTTGCTGCTATTGCTGTTATTGGCAGCAGTTTTATCTTCACTAAAGGAATTCGGGATTAATCCGCTGTCAGCATTACTGAGGCTGGCTGCCGGGTTGGTTTCTCGGTTCGTTCCTGCATTCATTCCGTGATGGTTGCCAACTAAATTCTCTATACCCTGAAACAAAAACGCGCCTGCTGCGACACCTGCAGCAGTTGCCGCAACGGTACCCAGCATATTGCCAGCATTGCCGCCGAAGAAGCCTGAACTTGGCGCAGATGCCATCTGATTCGCAAATGCGGGTGCCAGAGCTGGCGCGGTCGGGTTTGCCAGCGCCGTCCCGTTTGTTCCGCTGGTCCCATTGATGGAGGTAGCTGCCGACGGCGAGCTGATCGGTGAGTTTATTGGGGGACTACTGACGCTATTGCCCCAGGCCGTATTGGTGGCTTGCAAAAATCCACCGGTAGTATTGCCACGCGCGGCTTTGAGTTCCACGTTTTCTGCTTGTAACTGCGCGATCTGGCTTTGCGCGTTGGTCACCGCTTGTTCTAATAACAAGCTACGTTGCACCAACAAATAAGCCGCATCTGGCTGGCGTGCGATGGCATCGGCAATCATGCTTTGTGCCTGCTGATCCTTATTCAAGGCCTGGGTTTGCACCAGTTGCGTTAAAAAAGTTTGCAATAATTGAATTTCGCTGGGGGACATGTAGTGCTCCTTGGTAGTGTATGCATAAACCGAGATTTTCCATTATGCGCACCGAAGGTGCTATTTGAGTGCTGGCGGCGCATTTCCGGTCATTTTTGACGCTCTTCGTTGCTCATGGCTTGCCATGAGCGCCTCATTCGCATCAAAACTGCCTCGAAAAGAGCATCCGCCATCAACTCAAATCCTAACGGAAAATCTCGGATAAAGCGAATGCTGTGCGTGCCATGAGACCTATCTTGCTGCAAAAGAGTGCATTGCAAGGGATGCCCTAATTCACGCTAACGTTCTTTTAATGCCCTGCGATACTGGATCTGCCTATCGCTGAATCTCGATGTCATCATGCAAAATTTTGTCATAATCTCAGTCAAAAAAATTCCACTTTCGGCTGATACTTTTTTGTGGGGGGATTACCGTTTTAATCAACTCTTATCTTTGATGCTAGCAGCACAAAAAATACCGTATGTACGTTGTCGAACAGATAAGAACTGCTATTCCGAGTAAAAACATAGACCTTAGATAGCAACTAACGAAGTCCTATCTTCAGTAAAGGGAACATTGTTGACCGGTCATATGGAAATTGAAAATGAACTCGAACGATTTGCTCCGCCATGAGTTGATAAAAAAGTATATGAACCTACACGCCGAAAAAACGGTAGGTAGTATGATTGTTTTGTGGGAGAGAATGGCCACTGAAATCGTTTCTCTCGTTGGTGAAGGTGGTTTTAATTCGCTGTTTGAAAGATGTATTTCTCTAACCCAAATAAAATTTCCCTGGCTCATCCTCAGTTCGTCTTCGTGGCAAAGTACATATCAGTTCGCTGAATTAAGGTTGCGATTTGAAGAACAAATGGTTGTACAAAGCCATGCAGCAAATAATCAGCTTCTGATAGCTTTCACTGACCTCCTTGCCTCACTAATCGGTGAGCAGATTACAGTTGTCATCTTACATACTGCCATGGATAGCAAGAAAGCCCACGACAGTAGCCCCAAGGAGTTAGAAAAATGAATGCGAAGGTAAAAATACGCCGCCTTAAAACCGGCGTACCCGGTCTAGATAATCTGATGGGCGGCGGGCTGCCGGAATTTTCGTTCAATCTCATTGCGGGAGCTCCAGGAACAGGCAAGACGACGCTCGCTCATCAGATTATGTTTGCCTTGGCAACCCCAGCAAGTCCCGCCTTATTTTTTACGGTGCTTGGTGAACCAACTTTAAAGATGCTCCGTTACCAACAGCAATTCCCATTTTTTTCTCCAGAAAAAATCAAAGAATCCATTCACTACTTCAACCTATCGACTGAGCTTATAGAGGGTGATTTTGATCGTGTCATGCAACGTATCATTGCAGAAGTGAAAAAATATTCGCCTGGCCTTGTTTTTGTCGATTCATTCCGATCTATCGTGCATTCGATGATGGACAAAACGTCAGGAGAAGCCGCTTTAGAACGCTTTGTACAGCAACTAGGTGTGCAGATGGCAACTTGGCAGGCGACCACTTTTTTAATTGGTGAGTATTTAATTCCAGAATCTCAGTCCAGCCCGGTCTTCACTATCGCCGATGGTATTTTGTGGATGGCTCAAAATTTGCACCGAAATTCGCTCGTCCGCAAAATTCAAGTGGTCAAAGTACGTGGTCAGGCCCAAGCCCCCGGCCTGCATACATTCCGTATTAGTAATGATGGTATCGAGATCTACCCTAGGGCAATTTTGAATGCCAGTGCAATGAAAGATTCACCATCCATTGTGACAGCCGGAGAGGAACGCGTCTTGATGGGCATACCAGGACTCGATGACATGCTTGGCGGTGGCCTACCTACAGGCTATTCACTACTCGTCGTGGGGCCATCCGGATCGGGTAAGACAATCTTGGCTACCGAGTTTCTAACTGAAGGCGCAAGGAGGGGGGAAACCGGAGTAATTGCGGCGTTTGAGAAAAGTCCAAGCCAATTACTCAGCAATCAGCTGAATGCGCTGATTAAATCGAAACAAGTCGGTGTTATCGAAACACGGGCTCTTGATTTATCGATTGATCAAACCTTGCATGACTTGATGGAGATGATTACCAAAATGAAGGCTAAACGCGTTGTCATTGATTCATTGTCTGGGTTTGAATTGGCACTCGCGCCGGAATTCCAGGAAGATTTTCGCGGATCGTTATATAGGATGATCGCCGAACTGACTGGGGCTGGTGTGACAATATTAATGACTTCAGAACTTGAAGATCGATATACCGATTTGCGTTTTAGTCCCTTTGGTAGTGCATTTCTTGCTGATGCGATCATTGTGCAGCGATATGTCGAGATCGAGGGGGAATTTAAACGCGTTATTTCAGTGGTTAAGGTGCGTGGAAGTCAACACAGCAAACAAATTCGTTTATTTGACATCACAGAGGAAGGTATTTTACTTGGTGCTTCGCTATCAGAATATACCGGCATTTTGACGGGCTGCCCTACACTTGCCACGAAACGAGTGACATCGGAAAGTCGCAAACAGTGATCAACGTCAATGACAATGATCGGCTCGCTCATGGCGATGACTCCGATCAAGCAGCTCATTTTGGTCAATCAAGTATCGATAAACCAATAGTAGCAACAATAGTAGCAACAACTGAGAAGCAAAATGTTACGACTATGAAAAGTGTTATCACCGAGAGCGAAGTCAACGTCACTGGGCGGGAACGAGTAGCTTCTCTCAGAGAGGATACTGCTCTCCTGCGGGAAAATGTAGCTGAGTTGCGTGAGGAAGCTGTTCATATGCGTGAAAGTACCGCGCTTACCCGCGAGGTCGAGGCACTCGTGCGCGAGAGTGCGCTGACGTTAAGAGAACAGACAACTGACGAATCGGACAAGATATCGGAAAAATTTAGCGATCATTCGATTATGTTGCAGCAAGCGAATGAACATCTTGTTATCGCCGCAATTGAGTCACAGAAATTAGTCGAAACAGTCCAAAGCTCGAAAGTGAAGTTGGACCATTTGGCTCATCATGATGCCCTCACCGATTTGCCCAATCGAATTTTGCTGTTAGACCGGCTTAGCCAAGCGATTGAGTTGACGCGACGTCAAGGGGTGCAACTTGCTGTGATGTTTTTGGATCTCGATCGATTTAAATATATTAACGACTCTCTAGGACATACCATTGGTGACAGGCTACTTCAATCAATCGCGCATCGATTGGTTGCTTGTGTACGCAATTCTGATACGGTAAGCCGCCAAGAAGGAGATGAGTTCATCTTGCTGCTTCCCTCAATTGAGCATGCAGAATACGCGGCGCTTTGCGCTCAAAAGATTCTGACCGAACTTGCTTTGCCCCATCTAATCGATCAACATAATCTCCATATTAGCGTCAGTATTGGTATAAGTATTTGTCCCGATGACGGCCTTGATGCGGAAACATTGATCAAAAGCGCCGATACCGCGATGTACCATGCAAAGGAAAGTGGTCGCGAAAATTTTAAGTTTTTCAAGCAAGAAATGAATGATAAGGCTGTCGAGAGACAATCCATCGAGGCCAACTTACGACTCGCATTAGAGCGACAAGAATTTGTATTGCACTATCAGCCAAAAGTTAACCTATACAGCGGAATTATTGTGGGCTGTGAGGCGCTCATACGTTGGCAGCATCCGGATCTAGGACTACTTTCCCCAGAACAGTTTATATCTATAGCGGAAGATTGTGGATTGATCCTTCCGATTGGCCGGTGGGTATTACGCGAAGCCTGTCTGCAGGCAGTGGCTTGGAGACAGGCTGGTCTTCCTCCGATTATCGTGGCAGTCAACACATCTGCACTTGAGTTACGCTCAATAGATTTTCTCGAGAATGTACGGACAACTCTAGCTGAAACGGGTATGGAGCCACGTTACTTGGAAATCGAACTAACAGAGAGCGTCCTTATGAGAGATGCAGAATTAAGCAATTCGGCACTACTTACGTTGCATGAATTAGGCACGAAACTTGCGCTTGATGACTTCGGCACTGGGTATTCAAGCCTCAGTTACTTACGGCGTTTTCCAATTGATACGCTTAAGATCGACCAATCATTTGTAAATCAAATTAATAACAATAAGGATGACGCTACGATAGTTTGTTCTATCATTAATCTTGGGAAGAGCCTTAACAAGCGAGTGATCGCAGAGGGCATCGAAACACAGGAGCAATACGCATTTCTTTTGGCCCAGAAGTGCGAAGAAGGCCAAGGCTTTTACTTGGGGCGCCCTGTAGCTGGATCTGCTTTAGCAATTTTGTTGAAGTCCAAGGAGCTACTTCCGCTGAATGGCAAGCATACAACTGAAAACTAATTCATCAAGTGTAGTAGTAGCAACCCAATCTGACAGTCACCCCGTTTTTGAAGTGCAGAATTGCCAGATCAAATTCAGTTGTTTACACATAAAGCGAATACTGTGCGTGCCATGAGACCTATCTTGTGCAAAAGAGTGCATTGCTAGGGATGCCCTAAGTCACTCTAACGTTCTTTTAATGCCCTACGATACTGTATCGCCTCTGCAACATGTGGCTGGCCTATTTGCACAATATTGGCAAGATCGGCAATCGTGCGCGCTACTTTCAGCACCCGATGGTATGCCCGCGCCGACCAGTTGAGTTTGATCATGGCATTTCGCAAAAGCTGCTCGGCTGCTTGGTCGGGCTGACAATACTGATCAATTTCCGTCGTCGATAAATGATTATTGGTTTTGCCTTGGCGCGCAATTTGCCGCTCAAAAGCTGCCTCAACCCGCGCATGAATTGCGGCAGTCGTCTCGCCGTCCGCTTGTTTCAATAAATCCTGATGCGGCAATGCGCCAACTTGGATTTGCATATCGATACGATCCAATAAAGGGCCAGAGATTTTGTCCTGATAACGAGCGATATTGTCCGGTGTGCAGCGGCATTTGCCATTGGCATGTCCAAAGTATCCACATGGACAGGGGTTCATCGCAGCGATGAGTTGGAACTTAGCCGGAAAATCCGCTTGTCGCGCCGCGCGTGAAATCGTAATGTGACCAGACTCCAGCGGCTCACGCAAGACTTCTAAAACGCGACGGTCAAACTCAGGCAGCTCGTCTAAAAATAAAACACCGCGATGAGCGAGCGAGATTTCTCCCGGTCGAGGGACGCCACCTCTGGTGGAAATCACGTTATTTAAGAATAATGCCAAATTATTTAAGAAAAATAGTGTTATAAATATAATTTTCTAGATTTAATACGTTTTATGTGCTTGATTATAGGCTGCAGCAATGCTTAAACATCGCACCAAAGTAGATTGAGTTTGCATCATACGATTTACCTCGGCGTTAGTGACGGTTTATCGCTGGGTGTTACGGCAACTTGACGGCAACTTTAGCTACCGCCGCATAGAATTCGTCGCTTTCATCGATACAAGAGTTGACAGCCGCGGCCAGCTTGCATCCAGTCTCACCCTTCCTAATCGGTAAACATCGTCAAAAACCTTAGAAAACTGGGGGACCTCGCGCACAAATGGGTTAAGTATGTTTTGGCGAAAAAACCGTAATCCCGGCCTTACCTCCAGAAGGCTTAAGCCATTTATTGGCTTCTCCCTCGATGGCGGACGCCAGCCGAACAGATAACCCGGCATCGAACGCGAGTCTGAGTTCCGTGCCTAGCATCGGACAGAATCCTTCTTCTCTTTCCTTACCACCAGGTACTCCCATTTCCCGGACGCGTGTCTGAAGATGCACGCTACACTTTGAGCACTCAATTTCTTTCCATCCCATGACTTTCCCCTTTTTTTACCCGACCAGACAAAGTGCCCGACCCACTCCTTGCCTTAGCCCGCTCGATGGCGGGTTAATTCCTCCTAAGCGCATTCTTCATTAAATGGTCAATGACTTTTGGTATCTTTGTCAGCTGCTGCGCAGCAACTGACTCCCCATACTCTTCAAATTTAAATGTAAAAAGCACATTATTAATGTTATATTTAAATTGTCAACCATTTAGCAGTTGTGCGCGCATGCCCACCAGGAAAATCACACGAAGCCCAGTTAAGGTCACTGGCACAACACCGGATGGCCAGCAATTTGAATCGACTCTCGAAGAAGATTTTTTATTTCTTACAAGATTCAATCGTCTGGTGGAGCGCGTTGAAACTCAGACCATCACAATTGATTGGGCGGATGCCAGCGGGGCAATTCGCAAATACACACCAGATATTATTGTTTATTACAGGAAAGACTTAGAGGAATCCAAGGATATACCAACAAAGATCTTTGAGGTAAAGCCGGATTTCAGTGAGAAAGACAATGAACGTAAGCATCTTTATCCTCCCAGGAAAGAAGACGAAGAGGAAAATAAACGTAAGTGGGCTGCGGCCTCCAGGTGGGCTGCTTTGCGTGGATGGGAATTTGAAGTCGTCCGTGAGTCGGCGATTAGAACCCCTTTTCTGAACAATGTGAAATTCCTCTTGCGCTATTTGGAGCGTGATTTCGTGCCACAGCAAGAAACAGAGATGCTGGAGTATTTGTCGGTACACGGGTCTATGACCATAGATGACATCATGAAAGTATTTGCAAAAGATATTCAATCCAGAGCCAAGCTACTCCCTTCATGTTATCGCTTGATTGCAAAGCAACAGATCGGTGCAGATTTGTCCTGCACTTTGTCAATGCAAACTGTTTTGACGCCGGTCTATGCCAAGTAAAAGTCTTTCTCTTAATGCAGGCGACATCGTTGCACACGGTGGTGAGCACTGGCGAATACTGCTAATCGATAGTTTTGAGCGGGTTTTGGCTGAACGTATTTCAGATAATCGAAAAGACTTTTTGCATGTGGTGAAGCTATCGCCCCCAGACTGGAGCAAAAGTAATCCAGATCAAGCCGCCGAGCTGCGAGATACCAAGGATGACGACGTAAAACGTCAGAGCACCTATTTATCAGCAATCAAGCGCCGCACCATTCGAAAGCTATCTCCTGAAGCTAGGCAAGACGATCAAGAAAAATCAGATAGCGAAATTACCCTACAGGAATTCAAGGAAGGACAAAAAATCCGGAATGCAACGACAAGAGATAAGCGACAACTCATTGCTGCTATGGCCGAAAAATTTGGATATAGCACATCGAGCGTGTATCGTCGGCTGAAGATTATTGAACTGCACGGAGATCCAGACGCGCTACTTAGGGCGCAACGCAATGACAAGGGAAAGCATAGGATCACTGGAGAGGTTTTGGAGCTGGTAGATCAATATCTCGCTAAGTATCGTTTTGTCGAGACACCTAAAACACTTCCCGCTATCGCCGAACTCGTCAACGGAAAATGTCGCGAGCTTGGGTATCAAGAAGTCAGTGTCGCCTCCATCAAGCGAATTGAGGAAAGAACATCATTAAAAGCTAGGCTCAAATCACAGGGACGAAACGAACAGGTGAGAAACCAATTTAGGCCTAAGGTTGGACATTTGCCAGGAAATAATTTTCCTCTGGCGATCATCCAAGTAGATCATACGCCCTGCCAGATTTGCTTTGTTGACGAGATTGACCGCCTACCGATCGGAGACGCTTGGTTAACGATCGTAATTGATACGTACAGCCGGATGATTTTAGGCTACAACGTCAGCTTTGAAGCACCATCAGTACTATCAACCGGTCTGGCCTTGGCGCAAGCATTTCTACCAAAAGAGCAGATACTCCTTGATTTAGGCATCAAGGGGGAGTGGCCATGTTGGGGATTCCCGGACATTGTTCACGTCGACAATGCTGCCGAGCTCAATGGTCGAATGATGCATGGCGCACGCCGCCGATATCGCTTCAATTTAAGAAATAGGCCCGTAGGTAGTCCTAATTTCGGTGGACACGTTGAAAGTGCATTCCGCACATTCATGTTTGAAATCAAAAGCGTTCCAGGAACTAAATTTTCCAATCCTACCGAGCGTGCAGAATATGATTCAGAAGGAAAAGCCGTCATGACATTGGCGGAATTCGATAAATATTTTGCTGAATTTATTGTAAACGACTATCACCTTGCCGAACATTCTGGTGACGGAATGAATCGCATGTCACCACTCCAGCGGTGGAATAAAGGTGTGCATCAAGGCGATATTATGCCGCCGACAGGCCTTCCCGATAGACCTACTGATTCGTTAGCACTACGGCTGTCGCTCATGCCATTTGAGATGCGTACGATACGCAACGGCATTGTGGAAATATTGGGTGAGAGATACCACAGTGGATCCTTAACTCTTATCGGTGACAAAATAGATCTCACAAAATCATTAGCTGCTCGGAAGTTTGAGGTTCGCTATGATCCTCGCAATATTTCTCGTGTATGGGTGTCAAACAGCGTGCAATACTTACCAGATTAGGGGTGGAAACAGCGTCCAAAAGTTTCCACCCTAGTGTGTCACCAT